>JAJEEZ010000597.1:0-18803 GCA_022820705.1 Candidatus Latescibacterota bacterium
TTGCTGGTGAACACCTTAAACGCCAATAGGCTGCGCGGCTACTGGAAGGCCTAACTTACTAACTCTATTATGAAGGAATAGCCTTTGATATGAGGCTTGTTGGGCAAGAGATAGGCAAAGCCGGTGGCGGCGACGAGTTTGGCTATGACGAAGTAAGTCAGCGTCATCAGCAGGAAAGCGCCAATAGATACGGGCAAGCTCATGCCCAGTTGCACTCCCCAGCCGATGACGCTGAGCCCCGACAAAATCAGGCCAGCCAAGGCCAGCCGGTAGAGCGCGACTTGGCGCGGCTCGCCCTGGCCGCTGCGCACTTGGTACCACACCTGACGCAAATGGCGTCGGGCCAGCCAGATGGACCACAGGCCGATGAAGACTAGGGCGCCGTAGCTCTCCATGTAGATGATGTTTTGCGCCTCGGGCTGCTGGCCAGCGGCACCCACAGCAAAGCCACCGATGGAAAAGCCGGTCCGCTTCATTAGGGCTATCTTGAGCGCGGCTAGTAAGTGGAAAAAGATCATGCTGCCGAGGATATCCACTGGACACAAATAGGTCACGGCCATGATCAGTGGCAGAATGCGCACGGTGAGAAAAAAGTCCGGCGTCGCGTGAAAATCGTAGAATTTCCAGTAGAATTCGATGGGTGGCAGGCCTAGGGCGAAGTAGGTGGCGATATTGTAGAGTATGGGTAGGAAAACCAAGGCGAAGCCGATCCAGAAGACGGGCTTGCAAAATAGCTCGGGCCATCGCTTGCCCTCAAAGCCTTGGGTTAGGTCTAAGGGCATTTGCGCCAGTGGAAAGGTCAGCTTCTCGGCCTCGACCCACTGTTTGTGGAAAAGGGCGATCAGGCAGAAGCCGAAGATTACCATGGCCATAGAGACGCCGAGCCACTGGCCGATGGCACCGATCCACCCGTCCCAGGGAATGGAGGCTCCTTCGGATAGGCCAAACCAAAACGGATCGACTACCCGAGGAGAGGCATTGGCAAAGACGTGCCAGGGAAGGTAGTCGAAGAAGATCTCCTCCCACTGGTTCTCGGCGGTGGCGAAGTAACTTGGTGCCCCCACAATTGAGGTCCAGTAGGTCATCCAGCCCAACTGCGGAATCGTACCTACCACCCACAGCATGGAGAACAGGGTCAGCATTTCGCCGCGGCTGAGCGCCACGCGCGGCCAGAGTGCCCTGAGTGCGGTATTGAGAAAAAGCCACAGCACAAAGGGCATGAAAGTGGCCATGGGGAATTGCGAGTGGACGTAGCTGCCTATGCCTAGGCGCTGGCCAACGTTGACGATGTAGTAGAAGTTGGCGGCTATGGTCAGGGCACCTAGGACAATAGCGCGCACGGTGATCTGCGGCATACCGTTCATGGGCTACAGGGCTGTTGAAAACAGTAGGACATTAGTGCTTCAAATTGGTATAAAACCTGTGTTGTGGGAAGAAAGAACCTATTTTTATGGTTAGGTGTATCGCTGCTTCCCGAATCGCATAGAATATGGCCCGCTTGTTTGTTTTTTTTCTGCTCGCTGCCGCCACCGGTGCCTACGCTCAGGCTAAGGACGCTTCTGAGGCAGCCGACATTGCCCATCACAGCGCCAAGGTGCTCTTTGAGAAAGGCGACTTGGAGGGCGCGGTGCCGTTCTATCGCCGCGCGATTGAGCTCGACCCCCAGCGTCTCTCCGCCCACCTTGAACTGGGCGTCGCCCTCTTTCAACTCGGCGATGCGGAAGGTGCGCTGGCAGCATTCCGCACGGTCTTGCGCCTCGATCCCGAACATGCGTTAGTGCACAGCTACCTAGGCAATGTGCTGTACAGCCGCCGGGATGTCGAGGGTGCGGTGCGGTCTTATCGCCGCGCGATTGAGTTCGATCCCGCATTGGCTCAGGCCCACAGCGACTTAGGGGCCATTCTCTACGGACTGGGCGATGTGGAAGGGGCCATTGCCGCGTGCAGCCGGGCGGTCGAGCTCGAGCGCGACCACGTACAGGCGCTCTACAATCTAGGCTTGGCCCTGAAAAAAAAAGACGATTCGGAGCAAGCGGCCCAATCTTTGCGGCGCGCCATTCAGGCCGATTCTACCTATGTTCCAGCTCGCTATAGTCTGGCTTTGTTGCTCTATGAGCGGGGCAATGCAGCAGAGGCTATCGCCCAGTACCGCCAGATTATCTCCTTAGATCCCAAACACAGCCGCGCCTACAACAATTTAGGCCATATCCTCTACAGTCGCGGTGATGTCATCGGCGCTATAGCACTCTTACAACGCGCCCTTGAGCTAAACCCCGACTACGCCCAGGCCCACTTCAATCTGGGGCTGGCCTACAAAAAGCAGGGGCGGATCGACGAGGCAGTGCAAGCGTTCGGCGCTGCTTTGCGCCTGCGTCCGGGCCATGTCCGCGCCTACAATCACCTAGGTGCCGCGCTCCACGCCCGCGGTGATAGGGCTGCTGCGGTCCAGGTCTATCAGCAGGCCATTCGCCTCAAGCCCGACTTTGCCGGCCCGCGCTTTGGGTTGGCCACCATCCTACAGGAGCAGGGCAATAAAGCAGCCGCCATCCAGCAGTACCGTGCCATTATCGACATTGGCGACGATGAGCACTTGCAGCGCATGGCGCAACAAATCCTCCGCGCTATGGGAGAAAAACCGTAGGTTCAGCGTTTTACAGTGGCAATGCCCCGCCCTTCTTCTGCTACTACAAAACGATTCCCCGTCACTTGGGTGTATTGGTCGATTAAACCGCTGGGCCAGCGGATTTGTAGGGTATCCGCTACGGCGCTCGGCCCTAGTCCAAAAGTGAGCCACAGACTGTTGTGCGATAGGTAGCTTGATCCGGCGGCTACTTCTCTGAGCTGTTGCTGGCCGTCGGCGACTAGGCGCACTCTGGCACCGATGCCGTCGCGGTTGCTGGTGCGGCCCAAGGTGCGGATGGTTAGCCAGTGATTGTCGCTAGCGGTGTCGTTGCGCAGCAAGGTGGGCACGTCGTTTTTGTTGACCACGAAAAGATCCTCGTCGCCGTCGCCGTCGTAATCGCCGATCGCAGTGCCCCGGCTCGACTTGACGATCTGCAGACCCGGACCGGCACGCGCGCTCAGATCGACGAAGGCAGCACCGTCGTTGCGGAAGAGGTTGTTCTGCTGGGCGTAGCTCGACTGCGGAAAATAATCCTCTAGGGCAGCAGTGACGTGGCCGTTGGCGATGAAGATATCCAGATCGCCATCGCGGTCCCAGTCGAAGAAAGCCGTGCCCCACTGCAACGGCATGAGCGTAGTGCGAGCGACGCCAGCGCTAAAAGAGATATTGGCGAAGGCGCGGCCGTCGTTGCGGTGGAGAGTGGCGGTCTGCCCTTCGTAGTTGCTCACCGCTAGGTCCAGATCGCCGTCGTTGTCCCAGTCGCCAGCGGCCAGACCCATGCTGCCCTCGGGCCGTCCATCGGCGTCGTAGGCTACGCCTAGGGCTAGGGCCTCTTCGGCAAAGGTGCCGTCGCCTCGGTTGGTGTAGAGGAAGTTGGGGGTGGCGTCGTTGGCCACGTAGAGGTCCAGATTGCCGTCGTCGTTCCAGTCTAGGAAGGTGGCTCCCAGTGTCTTGCCTAGGGCGGCGTTGAGTCCGGCACTAGTGCTGACGTTGGCAAACGCGCCGTTGCCGTCGTTGCGATACAGCACATCGGGCTGGCCGGCAAACGCTTCGGGCGAGGCCACGCTGGCCACCCCGCGCTGGCCGCCAAAGAAACCGTCGCGCTGCTCGCCGGGCAGCAGGGTGGTTTCTGGATCGAAAACCACGTAATTGCCCGCAAAAAGGTCCAGATCGCCGTCGTTGTCGTAGTCCCCGAAAGCGCAGGCTGTGCCATAGCCGTCGTCATCCACTCCGGCTAGTGCGCCGGTCTCGGCAAAGGTGCCATCGCCTTGGTTGGCAAAGAGGAGGTTGGGGCCGTAGTAGGTGATGTACAGGTCGGCATCGCCGTCGTTGTCGTAGTCCCCGGTTACACAGCCAGAACCCCAGCCGCTAGCATCGGTACCGGTCTGTTCGCTGACATTGGCGAAGGTGCCGTCGCCCCGATTGCGGAACAGGGCGTTGCGCGGGATTGCACCATTGGGCGGAGGCTGCACATCGCGCGGTAGATCGGCATAGCGCGGACCAGTAAAGCCTAGGCCACCGTTGACGATGTACAGGTCGAGCTGGCCGTCGCCGTTGTAGTCGAAAAAGGCGGCACCCGACCCAGTCGTCTCTAGGATCGTGAGGGCGTTGTTGTTGCCGTACCAATTGCGGAAGGACAACCCCGCGTCCCGGGTTGCATCGGCGAAGCGGGGTTGGGCATTGCAGATGGTAGTGCCGAGGAGAGCGGCTAGGAGCAGAAAATTGATTGTTGGTACCAGTGCCCTTACTCCCTCGGCTAAGTAAGAAGCCGTCTTGGAAAGACCCAAGACGGCTTCTTTGAGGCGCAGGAGCAAATCCCTGCGATTTTGCTTCTAGTATGGAGCCTATTTGAGGAAGGTCATCGCCCGCGATTCGACGAATGAGCCCGCCTCCATGCGGTAGTAATAAACGCCGCTGGAGACCAGCTTGCCGCTGGTATCGCGCGCATCCCAATCGGCCCGGTATTTGCCTGCGGTCATGGTCTGGTCGGCCAAGGTGGCCACCAGCTGACCGGCGGCATTAAAGACTTGCAACTTCACGTGTGCTTCGACATCGGGTATGGTAAACTCGATGACGGTGTTCGGGTTGAAGGGATTGGGAGTGGCATTGCCCAGACTATATGCGTCGGGGGTGCTGGCGGCCACCTCCAGTATGGCGGTGGCGTCGGCACCCAACTTACCCGAGGCCAAGGCCGTAGGCGTATAGAGCAGCAGATGGGGGCCGTAGGGGTTAGAGGTCTCGTCGTCCCCGTAGCCGTAGGTAAAGGTCTCTAAGCGAATGCCGTTTCTCGTATAGAGGCCGTCGTAGGGACCGTCCTCCTGCAATAGGAGGAAACGGGTGCCCCCCGGCCGCATCAGGCCCCAGCTAGCGGGGAATTCGATTTCAAAGGCGCAGGCACCGTCGCGTCCGAGTGCGCTTATGGTCGCCGCCCGACTGCCGGCATTGATAAAGACGAGGTTGCCGGTTTTGTCGGCGGTGACGCCCAAGTTGTTTATTCTGGAACCGCCCAAGGCGCCGATGGCGGCGGCTTCTTCATTGGAAATAGCGTCGCCGCACAAATCGCCGTTGCGGTTGGCCCACATCACATTGCCGTCGTGGTCCAGGCGCAGAATGTTCGGGTGGGCCCACGAAGAGACCCAGATGCCGTCGTCGGTTACCGAGATCTGAGCGGGGCCTGCGCCGGAGACGCTCTCGTTGCCGTCATCATCGACTCTGGTCACGTTGTAGAACTCGGTTATATCGAATGCTTGGGTGATTTCGCCAGTGGTCTTGTCGCGTAATTCGACGGCGTTAAAGGGCACCTCTTGCCGGCCCCAGAGGGCGTTGAACACCACATCGCCTCTGGGCTGATATTCGACGATGCGGTCGCCGTTGGCATTGGGCGAATAGCCATCGGTGCCGAAGTCGGTGACTCGGTCCCAAGATTGAGCGGCGCGGTTAATGCGGATTTTGTAGAGTCCGCCCAACTCTCCACTGTGATTGGAGGTCCAAAAAATCTCTCGATCCTGATCGTCTATGCGCATGCCGCCTAGGGTGCGGGCACCCTCAAAGCCGAAGTCGAAATTCCAGCGCTCCCAAGCGTTGGGGTTGGCCAGATAGTCCGTGCCCAAGGTGCCGCGGACCATGTCGCCGGCTTTGTGGCCCCGGTCGGGTACTTCGCGCTCGTATTCTTGGACCCAGATTTCGGGCGGATCCTGCGAGGTGTCAATATTGGGGACGGTGAATCCCGAGGGCCCCGCCCCAGGACCGGCCAAGACCGGCCTGTCGAGGTTGTTGACCGCGACCACGTCGAATTCGTAGTCGCCGGCTCCCGCGGCATTGCCCTCCCAGTCGTTGCCGTCCCAAGTGACAGTGCCATCGCCGGCTTCGGAGACTTGACCCGGGGTGGTGGCGATGTACATATCTTGGGGCTCTAAGCGCAGCCAAGCGCCGGCTGGCCCCCGCTCGCCAGTTTCGCTGCTGCCTTTGCGGTAGATTACTACCCAGACCGTGGCGCGCTGGTTGATGGTAAAGGGAATGTCCACGCTCCCGTTGCCGTCGTAGGCCACATCCTGAGTGGAAACGGCCATTGGATTGAACTCACCGGAAATGTCAGGTAGCTCAAATGCGTCTCCATAATCAGGGCCTGAGGGGTAGGTCTGTTCGTCCTGTGCCCACGTCGCACCGACGGCGAGTGCTGCTATTGACCAACTAATGGCCAAAATGCGCAATTTACGCATGGTGCCTCCTTGGTTTGAGGAAATAGTGAATGACTACATTCTGCAAAATCAATAACTCAAGAAAAATAAATAAGTTGAATTGTAAGTGAGCGCATTTCTCAGAGATATGTCTTTTAGACGAGCATGTCAAGCATTTTTAAGAGGTTCTTGCGCCTGATTTTTCTCTTGAACATCAGGCGGGATTTTTGAACTCGACACTGTAGAGTTCGCCGCAGCGCATCTGAAAGCCCAGCGAGATCGGCCCTTCGCCTTGGTGGCCCAAGTCGGCCTCGCCGTTCCAGGTTACTTCGCGATCTAGGTGGTCGCCCACTAGCCAGTCGCAGTCCTCGAATGAGCGGCCGGGCAAGGGCTGGTACTTGCGGTCCATGACTTGCACCTTTACGCTGCCCCCGGGCACGGTCTTGAAGTTGAGGTGGACGCGGCGCTGCTCAATTGCTAGCTGAAAGGTTCTGAAGCTCCCCTCTACCGGTGCTTCCAAGGCAGCGAGCCGTCCCTTGGGCCACCAGGCCCAGGCAATGTGCCCGTGCGGAGGCTGGCGCAGGTGCTTGTGTGGCTCTGGCGAGCCGCAGATGGTGATGCCCATGCGCTCGCCGGGCAAGGGCACTAGGCCGACGCCGGCTGACACGGCACCCTCGACCCAGGTGCCTCCATCGCCGGGTTTGCACACCGGGCCGCCGGGCACGAAGTTCCACACCACATTGTCCGGGCTGGCGGCCAGCACAAAGCTGAAGGAATCGTCTATCAAGCGCCAGCGCAGCGGGAACATGAGGTGGTAGTCGGTGGTACCCGGCATTTTTGTTTTGGAATTGGCGTACCACAAATCGTAGGGTTCAGCCGCGGCATTGGGCCAGAAGACTTCCTCGGACAGGGGCAGACGGCGGAAATCCGCAGAAGCAGTGCGACCAATGCTGCGGCGGTTGAAGAAATGGCTGCGGCAATAGGCCACGTACTGTCCCAGCACTGGATCGTACTCGCAGACATTGAGGGTGTCGCTGATTTGCGCGACGAGCGGATCGGGGATTGGGGTCCAGCTAAAGCCGTCGGGCGAGATGGCACCGAACAGGCCGTCCCACTTTTCTGCCTCTAGATTGAGCGCCCCTACCTCGCCGGGCCGCTGTTGCAGGTAGCGCTCCTTTTGCGCCGGACTGAGCTGGCCTATGTAGATCATTTTGTAGCGCTCTGCTGAAGAGGCCGACTCATCCTTGAACACGGTGGCACCGTGCAAACCGGTTTCTTCGATCTGGGGCAGCCCGTAAACAATATTATTGTCCTTGGAGCCCTTGCGATCGATCCGGCCCTGCGCGGGAAAGCGCCAGTTTTCACCGTCGTCTGATTCGGCGTAGCAGATGTAGTCGGCCGCGCCGATGGGGTGTTTTTCGTGGCCGACATGTTCGCCCGCGAACAATTCGTACCAGAGACGGTAGCGTCCGTCTTCGCGGATCACGGTGCCGGGCCAGATGAAGCCTTCGTCCGCCGCTGGCAGTAGGAAAGGCTCGCTTTTAGTCGCCGGTTTGGCGCGCAGGCGGATGCCGGTGGGCATGTAATTCGGCTCGTGTATCAGCGGTGGCCGCTCGTCGTTGGTCCAGATGCGCAGCCATTGACCTTCGGCGTTGCGCCAGCCGGTCGAATGACTGCCGTGATGGACGTAGCGCCAGTCGTGAAAGTAGATAATATTCGACGGCAATTTGTAGGGCGGGCGCTGGTTGCGGATGGGAGAAATCACGGTGTTACCCTTTGTAGAGATTGCAGCTCAGTTTTCAGTTATATAGCAAGCCTACATCACTTACAAGATAATCCGCAGATGGACGCAGATAGACGCAGAATAGGATGCACAAGACGAGCCACCGCTCGAATCGTAATCATTCCGCATTGCTATAGGAACCGTCCATATTCGGTGAAGCCGATGAGGACGCGGGCGAAAAAAGTCAGCGCGTCAAAAGCATCGCTCTCTCGCGATTCCTCGTCGAATGTCTTGACCTCTCGCTGCAATCCCACGATCGTGCGCAGATCGTAGCCGAAATACTTCGAGCGATTGTTTACGTTGAGATACAATGTGTGCTGGTCAAAACTATTGCGTGCATTGACTCGGTCCTCGACTCGGTAGGGCAGCGGCCCCAAACCCTGGATGCCCAGCTGTAGCTGGCTGCGCTGCATTAGCGGCAAGGTACAGCGCAGGATGGGAATGACACTGAACTCCGAGCGCACGGTGCGGGGGGCGTAGCGGCCGTCGAGTTGGCGGTCGGCGGCTTGGTCAACTAGGCGCAGCAGCAGAACCTTGAACTGAGGTTGGATCTGCAGTCGGTGCCAATGCCAAGTGTAGTCGGCGCGGCTGACCCAAGTAAAGAAATCGAGCCGTTTGTCGCGTTGGACTAGGCCGCCGGGCAAAGGACCGGCTTGTTGCCAGTTGAAGCGCAGGCGGACTTTGTGGACCATCTGGAGGGTGGACCAGGGATTGAGCCAATTCTCTAGGTAAGTGTCATTGACGTAGCTGTTGCGATACAACAGCGGGTCGGCGCGGAGATTGTTGGTAAAAGAGGGCTTATTGCCGGCGACTAGGCCGCGAAAATCTGTATCTATGCGCTTCGGCCGTTCGACCAGCACGGAGAATTCGTCGGCGATATCGTCTTTGACGCGGCGCAGGTGGTTTTCGAAAAACAGCCGCTGTAGCCGCCCCAACTCTTCGCGTCGGTAGGTCACCAGCGCGTAGGTTGACTTGTTGCGCCCGCCGCCGGCGATTTGTTCGATGTCGTAGCGCCCCGCCCCCAAAGACCACTGGGGCGTCAGATCTAGCTGACCGAATAGGTGGATGCCGCGCTGGTCGGCGTCGTAGGGATAGTCGGGGTCTAGGTCGTCCTCGCGCACATCGGGATCGTCGTTGTTGTTGCGGTCGAGGCCGTAGAAGAAGTCGTTGGATTCGACGTAGTACATGAGGAAGGGCTCGACGTAGTCGGGCACGTCGTTGAAGTTGCGGTTGGTGTCGGGCAGGCCGTCGTTGTCGTCGTCCTGGCCGGGAAACACTCCGTCGATGTCCTCGTCTTCGCGGTCGTTGGGTTGCCCCTGCAGGTTGCCCGCGCGCTTGTCCGGGTAGCGGTCGCCGTCCTCGTTATCCTGCACTAGGTCCCAGAAGATGGTGTTGTTGGTCAGGCCGGCCAGCGTAGTTTCTGTCAAGCCGATTTCGAACGGCACAAAGGTGCGCATTTCCGTGTGGAAGTCTGGATTCGTGGCAAAGGCTTCGGCCCCTAGGCGGCCTCCCTTGAACCAGCGCACGGCATTGATGTACCAGGCCGATCCTTGCTCAGAAAAGCGCGGCCCCCGGTCGTACAGCGCGGTCTCGTCCATGCGCGCCGGAAAGCGGGAGTAGCGCGCCGAGCGGGCGTATTCGCCGTTGACTTCTAGGCCGGCTAGGGCAAGGTGCATATCGGCGCTGTAGGTGAAAAGCGACGTGTTTTCGCCCACATTGATCCGCCTTCTGGCCAGATTGGAGCCGTCCTGCACATTGCCCTCGGCGCGCAGGACAGGCCGGTAGAATGTGCTCAAGTACTGATTGGGATAGCCGCGTCCCCGAGGGTTATTGAGATTGAGGGTGGCCACTTCTACCCGGTAGTCGTTGGCTAGCGCTGCTTCCACGGCCACTGATTCTACGTAGGGCTCCTGCGACAGATCGAAGAGAAACACCAAGTGCTCATTGCCGTCGGCTTGGAGGACCTCCTCGGACGATTCGAGTTTGAACGTGGCCAGCAGCCCTTCGAGGTTGGTATTCTTACTCACGTCAATGCCGGCCTCGTGGTCGGCGCGATAGAGGTAATCGGCGAAGAGCGGCATATCGTTTCTGCCGCGGTAGTAGAGCGTGGGTGTCTGGTAATAACCTCGGGGGTTGGTGTAAATGGTCGGGTTGAATTGGCCCGTCAGCCGGGAGATAGTGCCCACCTGCGTACCCACGCCTTCGAAGTGGCGAATCACTGTGGGCACGATATCGGGCCGGGCTTCGCCGTTAAGTACGAGTTGCACTTCTTGCACTAAGGCACCGCCGCGGCCGTCTTGGGGTGAGTCATCGGTAAAGCGCACCACAACTTGGTCCATGGACGGCAGGCTGGGCCGCAGGGAGCCTTTGAAGCTGTTGTTGTCTTGGGTGCTTTGATACACGTGCATGTTCACGCCATTCACGCCCAGCCGCAGGGCCCCGATATCCGTTTCCAACCGGGTCCCCAGCAGAATGGTCGAATCGTCGGCAAAGTGCGTATGTTCGATGGCCCAGGCAGGAACGGACTCGATGTAAAAATGAGGGCGTTCGATGCGCGATCCTAGGACGGTGAAGCGGGCATACGGAGTGGCCAAGTCGAAGCGGGCACCATTAAAGTCAACTTGCGACAGGGTCAGCGGCGTGAAGCGGGCGATCAGCCCATCGCCGACAATGGCGCTGTATCCCCAGTCGTTATAGCTGTCGCGGCCCACCACTAGAAAATCGAAAACCGTGCTCCACTGGTTGCGATCCTTGAAGATGCTACTGCCGTATTCCTGACCGAGAGTGCGGCGCTCGGTCCAGTCGTACAGGTCGTAACCAGTGATGAGGGGATCGCCGAAGGAATCGTAGAAGGCGCGAGGTCGGTCGGCGTAGGGGAAGGTGTGGTCCGGGTAGTTGGAATAGCCCTGAAAGGCGTAGTTGTTGTACTGGGGCAACTGCCGCCAGAGAAAGTCTTGAGAAGGTAGAATCTCGGGAATGCCCAGACGCGGCGTTTCCGCCAAGCTCGGGACTATTGCCCATAGCAGTACTAGGAGCACACCGCAGATGTGTATTGTCGGCTTTTTCATCTGCCCATTTCCCTCAGTACACCACGGCTACGATGCGCAGGCGGCTTTCTTCTTTGCGCTCGAGAAGGAGCCGCACGCGTACTAGGTAGAGTCCCGGTGCCACGAGTTCACCGGCATCGTTCCTGCCATCCCATAGGTTCGGCACCGAGGCCGACGCGGACACGTATTCGCCCGCGCTCAGGGTGGCTGCATATAGGGCGCGCACAGGTCGGCCTTGGACGTCGAATATGTCCACTTCTACTACTTGGGGCTCGCTTATCCGGGCCAGAGTGAATTCGATCGCTGTTTCGTCGTTGATGCCGTCGCCGTTGGGACTGAATGTCTGTGGTACCGGACGCACATGACTCAATAAGGCCCCTTCGACTCCGCTGGCAGATACCTCCCACGAGCGCGGCTGACCGCTGTCTGGGTCGGGTTCAATGTTCTCCTCGGCATCTAGCGTCGCGCCTCCGTCTGGACCAGAGACTTGGGCGCGGAACTGGAAGACATTGCTCAGCAGCCGTCCGCGGAAGCGCATTTCTAGGGTCCCCGCTTGGCTCCAAGGCTCGGTCAGTACTATATCCAGCGCGGTGCTCGATGCGGTGGTTGCGGCGATTTCCATTCCAGACGGGGGCACAATTTCCTCTAGCTCGATCTGGCTGGGCAGGGCAACATGCACCCGCTCCACCCCCAGATCGTCAGCACTGAAACTTAGCTCTAGGCGATACGTGAAAAGGGTATCCCGACCCAGCACGGCCCGATTGGGCTCGACCCAGCCGCGGACCAGCGAAGCGGGAATCTGGTCGGTGAAATCGACAATCAGACTGTCCAAGCGCGGGCCCGCGTTTTCGGATTGAGTTGCCAGATTGACCCGGTACTGCAGGAAAGTGCGCGGTTCGGGTACCTGTAGCAGTGCCGGACTGGTGTGCATCGGCGCGCTCCAATCGCTCCAGGTGCTGCCGTCATTCGAGCTGCGGAATTGTAGCCCGAGCGCGGTACCGTCCGGCACTTGGCTGCCCCAGCGCACAGCGGTAAAATTCTTGCGCTCTCCGGGCCGTCCTAGGTCTAGGGGCGACGAGACAAAGTTGCCCGCAGGAGCAACGCCGCTGCCTAGCACCTGAATCTCGGCTACTTTGGCGCGCTGCACCGCATCGACCTCGGCGATGATCACTTGCAGGTAACGGGCAAAGACCGGGGCAAAGGCAATGGCTGTGCGCTCGGGCTGAGCAATGCCGTGCAGCACGCCCACCTCGCTCCACCCAAACTGGTCGTTGCTCACTTGGACGGCGTAGCCGCGCAGGGTATTCTGGACAAACTCGTCGGCGTTTCTGCCCTGGGTCAGGACCCGCACCTCGCTGATTAGACGCCGGTTCAACAGATCCACCTGGGCAATGGCGTTCAACTCAGTCGGGTCTACGGTCCAGCCGGTATTGAAGCGGCCGTCGAATACTTCTGGACGGTTGGAGGGCAGCCTGAACGCTAGGTTCTCTCCCTCCACTGAACGCAGGCTCAGACCGCCGGCTGGCTGGCCAATGTCGATGCCACCGGGGAAGCCGGCGATTACATCGGCCTGCAGCGTATCGGCCCAGCCGGATACGCCCGTCCTGTCTAGCTGGCCGCGCTGTACTTGCTGCCAAGTGTCCAGTCGGCTCACATCCTTTGTCAGCCAGCCCGCGTCTTCTTGGAGTTCGCCGCTCCAGTACCAAAAATTCTGCAACGCACCAAAGGTGCTGACCCATGCCTGCGCTGCGGCGCTTACCTCCACAACTAGGCCGCTGCCATTGCCTTGGCCACGATTGACGACGCGCACGGCCAGTTCGTTTTTGCGCCGCTTGAGCTCGACTGGGTACTCTTCCACGGTGGTCCAATTGTCGTCGCTGCCGATGGCTTCGCCGTTGAGAAAAACCTCGTATTCGTCTGCTGCAGTCAGGCGCAGCAGGGCAGAGCCCGCCTCGGGTGCATTGAGGGTATGCCGGTAGTACACGGTCTGCTCCCACTGGTCAACGGTCCATTCCTCCGCATGACCTGTGGTGCTCACCAGTAGGGCCGCGGCCAATAGCAATGGGCGCAACTGCCAAGGCGGCGATTTACCCATTTGGTCTGTTCTCACCCACATCATTGTACCGGCTCCAGTCCCACGACCATGCGGATAAAGAACTGTTCGAAATTGATATCCTCGAATTTCCGGGTGCGGTCCTTCATGCGGCGTCGGCTAATCTCGTAGCCGGCCGTAAGCGCCATATCGAAACCAGCGTATTCAAAGCGATTGACCAGCATGAAAAGCGCATCGCGGGTGTTGTAGTTTTGGTCTTCATTTTGGCCATTGCGGTAGATGCTAGGCAGCACGGATAGCCCTTGGACACCGCCGCGCAGGAAGGTGCGTTCGGTGAATTTGAAGTCGGCCACTATCATGGGGAAGCCGAAGACCTCGGACACCGGCTGAATGCGCCCTGCGTCGTCGGTGCGGCGGCGCAGCATGAGCTTGTAGCGCGGCGATACTTCTAGCCCGCCCAAACGCCAGCGGTAATCTGCGCGCAACACCGAAGTCCATAGCCGAATCGCATTGTCGCCGCTGTTGGCGCTGAGTTGTTGGTTGAGTTCGAACTTGAGATTGGCACCGACAAAGAGGTTGCGCACCCCCCGGAAGGCGAAGTCGACGAAGGCGGTGTTGACGGCGCTGTCCCGCATTAACAATTCGTCTTCGACAAAGGTCTCAATGGTGGCACGCGGATTAAAGATGTCGAAATTGGCCACGTCGCCAAAGCGGAATACGCCGTCGGGGATGTCGTCCCGCACTCGCTTTAAGAAGTCCACTGCCCGCACTTCGCCCCAACTGCCGAAGCGCCGCTGGTACTCGGCTTTGGCGTACCACACATCCGCCCGCTGGCCGCCCCAGATGGCCTCCATATCGTAGCGCCCAAAGGTCAGTTCCAGCGCCCGCTGGGGCTGCAAGCGCACAAAGAGATGGTAGCCCTTGCGGTTGAGGTCGTACGGGTAGTCCGGCTTGTTGTCGTTTTCGCGCACGTCAATGACGCCATTGTTATTCAGGTCGTCGCCGTAGTCGAAATCGTCCGGGTTGACGTCGTAGAGCAGAAAAGGCTCAAAGTAATCGGGTACCTGATTGCGATTGCGGTTGGTGTCGGGGGTGCCGTCTTGGTCTTTGTCCAGACCGGGGAAAACCCCGTTCTGGTCCTCGAAACTGGGTATGAAGAAATCGTCTGGAAAGGGATCCTTGTCGTCGTTGTCGTCAACTGTGTTCAGGTCGAGGGTATTGTTCAAGCTCTCGTCGGTCGAACCCAACTCGCCGGCGAATGGCCCGGTGCCACTGGCAGCATACGCCCCCAGCGTCAGGTCGGTTATCGAAAGCTGGGTACGGTACTCGGGACCGAGGTGAAACAGCTCCCCACCCACGGCAATTTTCGGGGTGAATTCCCGCTCGATATTGATCAGATAGGCGTGGCCACTGCGGTCGTGGCGTTGGCCGCGGTGATCGTGGACGGGGTACTGGAGGAAGTTGAAGCTATGGGCCCACTCGCCCTTGAAGCGGAAGCCTTTTACGTCCGTGCTCAGGCCTAGGCCAGCCAAGGTGAGGCCGGTCTGACGGCCGTAGTCAAAGCGGATCTGCTCGATATCGGCACCGGCGGATCCACGTCCTTTGGAGCCGGCCAAACTTTTGTAAAAAGTGGCGCGGTTGCGCTGGGCTGGCTCATTGCGGGATTCGCGCGGATCGACGGCGTAGATCTCCGACACGCTGACGCGATAATTGCCGCTCAGCAGCGCCTCGAAGGAGGCCGACACCACTTCCTCTTCCTCGGGCAGCGGGAACCAGAACAGGACATAGTCCTTGCCATCGGCGCGGAAAGAGCCATCGGGTTCGGGTGTTGGCAGCGGATAGGTGCCCAAGCGGTGGCCCTTTAACACTTCCACGTAGGGCGGAATCGGCCGCTTGAAGAAGAAGTCCTTATTGGGAAAGTTCGGATTAAAATCCTCGGTGTTGTGGCGCGTGACAAAAGATTCAATGTCATCGCGTCGCTCGCCGTTGAGTAGGATATTGACGTCAAAGACCCGGGCTCCGTTGCCGTCCAAGGGCGAGGTGTCTTCAATGCGGACCACCAAGTAATCGATTACCTGGACCCGGTTGGGCAACTGACCCTTCATGCCGTTCCAATCGGGCGGCGAGCGGGTGTCAATGCGGAAGAGGTTCACATAAGAGGTACTCAGGTCAATGGTGCGCCAGCGCCATTGCCAGTGACCGCCCAACAGGTACGAAGCGAAGGCCGCGGTGCTCAAGGCGGTGGCGTCCTCTTGGGAGAGTACGGGCTTGTCCATGCGCGAGGCTAGTACCGAGAAGTTGTGCCTTTCATTGGCTAGGTCCCAGCGGATGCCATTGAGGGCGGCCAGATCTAGAATCAACGGCGAGAAGTGGGTGCGGATGCGGTCGCCGATTATCAGCCGCGTCTGCCAGTTATTATAGCTGTCGTCGGCCACCATCAGGCGGTTGAGAAACCCCTCGTAATTGTTCGGCTTGGCAATGGTGCTGCCGCTGAATACCTGGGCTGGATCGTCGAAGCGGCGGTTCTCCCGCAGGTGATACACTTCGACGCCGTTTACCAGAAAGTCGCCGAATTCGTCGTACACGGGGTTGGCCGTGCGCGTGATGACATTGCGGGGCCAAGTCCGATAGCCCTCTAGGCCGTAGTTGTCGTAGGTGAGCAGGCCGGGACGGTAGAGCATTAGGCGGGCACCGGTGGTATGGGGCTCGATAAGTCTGGGGTCGCCTTCGCCGCGCACCGTCGTTGCTAGGGCCGCTATAAGCACGCCTATTGAGATCGCTTTTAGCATGGCCTCAATTCGTCCTCACCTGCAGGAAAAACTCCGAAGTCTCTACTGTGCCCGTCGTGCTGGAGTGGACAAAGTCGGTAAAGGATTTTCGCAGTCCTAGGTTCATGCTGATCCGGTAGCCGGTATAGCTACTGTTGTTTTGCAAGCCGATGATATAGTGCCAGGCATTGAAATCGTTGGAGGGCACCACGGCATCGCGGAAGCGGTGCTTCAAGAGGGGAAAGCCTTGGATGCCCGCTTTTATGGTGGTGCGTTCGGTTAAGAAAAAATCGAGCCGCACGATCGGCGCTAGGTTGGTCTCGTCGGCTAGGTCGCCCAACAGTGCTGAGTCGGAGCGATGATAGGTCCATTTGAGCATGGGGGTCAGCGTCAATTTCTGGCGCAGTTGCCAGACGTAGTCGAGCCGATTTACTAGGGCCAAAGACCAGTCATTGCCCGAATCTTGTGTCTGGCCGTCGTCAAAGGTATCGGCAAAGCGGTGGTTGAGTTCGTAGCGCCAGGTATTGTTGAGCGTCAAGTGATCGACGCCGGTGTAGTTGAATTTCACATAGCTCAGATGGGCATGGCTGTTGCGATAACGCAAGGGATCGTCGCGCAAGCCGATTTCGTAGCGGCCCCGCAGCAGTGGATTGGATACGTACTGATAGAGCGGGTCGGGAATATCGTCCTGTACGCGTTTGCTGCGGTGGCGCAGCTTTAGGTGGATATTGTGGAACAGCGGGCGGCTGTACTCGAGTTTGGCGTACAGGGAGCGATTGTGACCTGATCCGGCAATCTGGTTGATAGCGTGTCCGCCCAGCCGCAGCTCGAGTTGGGATGTGGGGTTGAAGGTAAAGAATACATGCTGCCCTTTGCTGTCGCGCTCGTACGGGTAGTCGGGTTTGTTGTCGTTTTCGCGCGAGTCAACCACGCCGTTGTTATTGAAATCGTCGCCGTACACGAAGTCTTCGGACTCGACGAAGTACATGAGGAAGGGCTCTTGGTGGTCGGGCAGGAGATTGTTGTTGACATTGGTGTCGAAGATGCCGTCGCCGTTGTCGTCTAGGCCGGGGAATACCCCGAAGCCGACGTCGCGCAGGGAGCCGGGAAAGAGGTTTTCTTTGACCTCAATGGCCGCCTCGGTGACGTCGTTCTGAAAGCGTAGGTCTAGGGGATCGTCGTGTTCCCAGGAATCGGGCCAGGGGTCCAAATCGTCGTTGTCATCGACCAGTTCAAATTCCTTCAGAGCGGGTATGAATTCGTCCAAATAAGTGAAAGAGGTGCGGTATTGGGGTGGGACCCGAAACAGCTCCCAGCCCACGGCGAAGTTCGCGAACAGGCGCTTGCCCTTCAGCGAATAAGCACTTACAGGCCGCTTGTGCCGTCGGCCTTCTTGGACGGGAAAGATAAAGTGGTGGGTGCTGGTATTGAGGTCGCCGCTCACTTCGAAGCCGAGCAGATCCAGTTCGAGATTGGCACCGTAGAGTTCCAGACCCGAGGGGAAGCCGTAGTCGAACTCAACCCAGCCCATATTCGAACCGTTGCGGACGTTGCCCGCGGCCCGCACCACATTGCGCCAGTCTTCCCACGCTGAGCCGACCACGCCGCTTCGGCCGATGGGGGCACCTAGGTCGATGGCGTAGTCGTTGGCCGCTAGGACCCTAAAGGAGATATGTTCGGCCTCGGGCGGCACTTCAAAGCGGAACAGCAACACGTCGTCGCCGTCGGCTTGGAGGACATTTTCGCTGTCTAGCTCCACTGATTCGGCATTGTTAAACAGGCCGCCGCGGGCACCGAAAAGACTGCCGAAACCAACGGTGTACGGTAGCCAAGACTGACGGCGGCGCATATGTGGCACGTCTTCCAAACGCATACGTTCGGGAATCATGCGCCGCTCTTTGCCTAGGGCTACGAGGCCAGCGATTCGGCGCACTTCCGGCGCGGTCTGGCTGGGCTGGCCGTTGACGATCATCTGTACATCGTGGACTTGGGCTCCAACACCATCGGCGGGCGAATCATCGCTGATGGCGAGAAAAACTTCGCTGGGTGTGACCAAGTTGGTGGGGAAAGCGCCTTTGCGGAAAGATCCCTCCCGGCGTCCCAGCAAGGTGTCGGTGATATGGGTGTTGACGTACGAAGCACCAAATTGCAAGACACTGCCGATTTGGGTTTTCCAGTGTCCGCCGAAAAGATAGGTCACAAAGTCGAGCGGCCGCGCAGAGGCGAAATTGCGCAGGGGTTCGGAAATGAGCGAGCCGAGTATGGTGAATCGGTTGCGCTGCGAATTGGAGTCCCAGCGGATGCCATTCATGCGGTTAATCGACAACATCATCGGCTTGAAGCGAGCCTCCACGGCCCGGCCGAGGATGACCGACGAACCCCAGTCCTGATAGGAATCACTGGCGACGACCAGATTCTGAAAAAGGTCTCGGTAGTCGTCGTCTTTGAAAATGATGCTGCCGCCAAAGGGTGAAATGGTGCGGAATTCCTGGGTGCGGTAGAGATCGGCACCGTTGAGCAGGGTGAAGCCGAAGGGGTCGTAAACGCGCGTCTCCTCGTCGAGGAAGAAGCCGCCCGCTAGGCGTCGCAGACGGATATCGCGGTAGGAAAAATGAGCGTAGTTCTCGTAATCTTCATTGGCCCACAGGGGATAGTATTCGCGATTGAGGTACTGACCGTGGGACCGGTCAAAAAAGCCGGTCAGCATCAGCAAAAGCAGGCAGGTTGTTTTAAAGCAGCGCATTTCAGTACACCACGGCTACGGAGCCCACGACAGTTTCGTCGCCCTGGTCCAATTGAGCCCGCACCCTCACTAGGTACAGACCCGGCACTACCAAGGTGCCATCGTCGTC
>JAJEEZ010000058.1:0-8196 GCA_022820705.1 Candidatus Latescibacterota bacterium
TGTGCTGCACTTAGACCTTTTGCGCATCGATCCGAGCGAGACGCTGCGCGCCAATGTTCCGATCCTGACTGAGGGGGAGCCCGAAGGGGTCCGCAACGAGGGCGGGGCTTTGCAGCAGGCGCTGACTGCAATCGAAATGGAATGCGTCGTCTCGGAAATGCCCTCCGCGATGGTGATTGACATCTCTTCGCTGGTCATCGGCGATAGCCTGCACGTGAGCGATCTCATCGACCAAGAGCCGCGCATTACTACCGACCCGGATCGCACGATTGTCAATATCTTGGCTCCGCGCTTGATCACTGAGGAGGAAGAAGCCGAGGAGGTCGAAGGAGAAGAGGTCGAAGGAGAGGAAGGCGAAGGAGAGGAAGGTGGCGAAGGTGGCGAGGGCGGCGAAGGCGACGGGGGTGGCGAAGAGTAGGTTTGCAAGTAGCCTTGGGTTTGGGAAATCCCGGTGCGCGCTACGCGTCAACGCGACACAACATAGGATTTATGGTGGTGGATCACCTAGCGGCGCGCTGTGGTGTTGACTGGCAGCATCAAGCAGACATACAGGGCCAAGTCGTCCGAGTAGTGCTGGGCGGTCGGGAAGTGCTCTTGGCCAAGCCCCAAGCCTATATGAACCGCAGCGGTTCGACCGCCGCCGCCCTTTGCGCCCAATGGGAGGTGCCTCCCGAAGACGTACTGGTCATCTTCGACGACTTCCTGCTCGACTTCGGGCGTTTGCGCTTTCGCCGTGGCGGCAGTGATGGTGGGCACAACGGTCTGGCTTCGGTACTCGAAGCGCTCAACACGGAAGCCGTACCGCGCCTGCGCCTAGGGATCGGCATCCCACCCGCAGACGCGGACGTCGTTGACTACGTACTGGATCCGTTTTCCCCAGAAGACGAGGTAGAAGACTTGCTTGAGCGCGGGAATGCGGCGCTCGAAGTGTACTACGCCGAAGGCATTGAGGCGGCCATGAACAAGTTCAACGGTTAAAAAGCAACGTAGCCGAGGGAGGGTTACAAACGCATATGGAAATTTGGACAAGCGCAGCGCCATTCATTGGTCTGGGCGGGTTGCTTTGCTCGCTCCTGCTGTACTTTTACATCAAAAAGTCTCCGGCGGGCACTCCAGAGATGGTGGAAATCTCAGAGGCTATCCACGAGGGAGCGATGGCCTTTCTCAAACGCGAGTACACCATCCTCGCCGGGTTTATCGTCATCGTTTTCGTCCTCCTTTTTGTTTTCCTCAAAGACTATACCGCATACGCCTTCTTGGCGGGTGCTGTTTGTTCCATTTTGGCCGGCTATACCGGCATGAAGGCGGCCTGTCACGCCAATGTTCGCACCGCCCAAGCGGCCAACCAACACGGCCAAGGGCCGGCGCTGAACATCGCTTTTTCAGGGGGTGCCGTGATGGGACTTGCCGTGGCTGGCTTGGGACTCTTCGGTGTTGGAGCACTGGCCAGCGCTATTGGTATCTGGGACGATATAAGCCAAGCATCTACGATCAACGGCTTCGCTATGGGGGCCTCTTCGATTGCTCTTTTCGCGCGCGTTGGCGGCGGCATCTTCACCAAGACCGCGGATGTGGGTGCCGACTTGGTGGGCAAAGTGGAGGCGGGGATTCCCGAGGACGATCCCCGCAATCCGGCCGTTATCGCCGACAACGTCGGCGACAATGTCGGCGATGTCGCTGGCATGGGTGCCGATATCTTTGAATCGTACGTCGGATCGGTCATCGCTACCATTGCCATCGCCGCCACCGCGTCCGCGTCACTGCTGGCCACTATTGCTCCCAATATCTCCGATCCGACCGAGGCGAAACTCGCGGCGATGAGCTTCCCGCTGATCGTCATCACGATCGGTATAGTCGCGTCGCTACTGGGCGTGTTGATGGTGCGGATACTGCAGAATTTCGACCCCGGTGCCGCATTGCGCTACTCGACTTGGGTTGCAGCCGCACTAATGATTTTGGGTGCTTGGTGGGTCGCCGGGACAATCGGCCTATCCAATCAGCCGGTGTGGGCATTGTGCGCGGGCTGCTTGGCCGGGATCGCGATAGGCCTTTTTACCGAGTACTACACCGGCGGCAAACCTATCCGCACCATCGCTGAAACCTCCAAGACTGGCGTGGCGACTAATATTATTTCCGGTCTGGCCATAGGCATGGAGAGCGTCGTCCTGCCGACCTTGGGGATCGTCGTCGCCATTGGCTTGGCCTTCCACTTTGCCGGGCTTTTTGGGATTGGCATCGCCGCCGTGGGCATGCTGGCCACAGTGGGTATCACCATGTCGGTTGACGCCTATGGCCCCATCGCCGACAACGCTGGCGGCATTACCGAAATGGCGGGCTTGGGCGAAGACACGCGCAAGATCACCGATGGTCTCGACTCACTCGGCAACACGACTGCGGCCATGGGTAAGGGGTTTGCCATTGGTTCGGCGGCGTTGACGGCATTGGCGCTTTTTTCGGCCTATTCCTCCGCTATTGAGACTGCAACCGGTGAGCCGATCGTCATTGACGTGACTACGCCGATTGTCGTCGGCGGGCTTTTTATCGGCGCGATGATTCCCTACCTAGCGGCCTCCATTACCATGACCTCGGTCGGCAAGGCCGCCTTCAATATGGTCGAGGAAGTCCGGCGTCAGTTCCGCGAGATCGAGGGCCTGATGGAAGGCAAAGCCAAGCCCGATACCCGGCGCTGCGTGGAGATCAGCACGACCGCGGCCCTGCGCGAGATGATTCTACCGGGCCTGTTGGCGGTGTTGGCTCCGGTCGCGGTTGGTTTCGGCCTCGGCCCTATCGCCTTGGGCGGTATGCTCGCTGGGGCGACGGTCAGCGGTGTCTTGTTGGCGCTGATGATGGCCAACAGCGGGGGGGCTTGGGACAACGCCAAAAAGTGGATCGAAGAGGGCCACTTGGGGGGCAAAGGATCTGATCCCCACAAAGCCGCCGTCGTCGGCGATACGGTCGGCGACCCGTTCAAGGACACTTCGGGGCCGTCGCTAAACATACTCATCAAGCTGATGTCGGTGATATCTCTCGTCCTGGCACCGCTTTTCGTCTGAGGGATGTGCCCCAGACCAGAACCAAGAAAGCGCAATACAATGAGAAACTACGAACTCGTATGTATCTTGGACCCCCAAGCCGGCGAGGGCCAATACGATCAACTCGTCGAAAAATACGAGGCTCTGCTCGAGGAAAATGGCGGACAAGTCGTCCGGATCGACAATTGGGGTCTGCGGCGTCTGGCCTATACCTCGTCTAGCCTGAAGAATCGGCATCAAGGCTACTACGTGCTCTATCAGTTTTCCGCCGAGCCGACGGCGATCGAAGGGCTAGAACAGACGCTCAAGCTTGACGAAGCGGTGCTGCGCTATCTCATCACCGCGGTCGAAGGCGAGTTTATCCACGTGCCCCAGCTAGCCGCCGACAATTTCCTCGAAGAAGCTTTTGCCCGACCGACCCGCGGCCCGAGGGACCGAGGTGGCTCCCATCGGGACTCCCGCGGCCCAACAAGGGACCGCGACGACAGCCGCCGCGATGCTGCCCCTGAGAGTAATGAGCCTAGTGAGGTGGCAGAGGAGGCACCCGAAGAGGCCGTAGTCCAAGAGTCCGACGACTCTTAGCGTCGGCAGCCGATGCTGATTCTGCTGGGCATAGCGCTGGCGGTCGTTTCGCTTTTGGCCAGTTTGCGCTACGGCTCGCGCGGTGCCCTGCCCTTGATCGGCCTGCTTTGCTTGGGCTCCGTCATGCTGCTAGGTGCCATGTTAGGGCTAGTGCCCATTATGGGGTTGCTCGCTGTTTTGCAAATAGAGCGTCAGCAGACCTATGGTCGCGTCATGGCCATGGCCTGCACGCCGCCGGCCGGCTTGTGTTTCTGGCAGTTAATTCAGGCGCGCGATGGCGCACATCGCCAAGAGCACGCCGCCGCCATCTTGGAGCAGTTTCAAGCCTTGGGGATGGCTGTAGAGGGAAGCGGCCAGACGCTAAGCGCGATGATCGACGCGGTCCTGCGAGTACAGCCGGCCATCGAGATGGCGACCCTGCTTTTGGTTTTTGTCGTGGCGTATCGGTTGAGCGAGGGCTTGGCTTTGCGGCTGGGGCTATCGCTGCCTGCTCCCCTGCCGCTGACTTTGTGGCGGCCTTGGGAAGAGTTGATCTGGGTATTGATCGCGGCCTTGGGTCTAAGTCTTTTGAGCGACGGATTGCTGGCCGATTTGGGCCTCAATCTGATCGTGTTGATGGGAATTATCTACGCAGTGCAAGGATTGGCCGTCTTGCGCTTTTTCGCCCAGCGCCAACGGGTGCCGCCTTTGGTCGAGTTGTTGTTTTACGTAGGGCTTTTCTTTGTCGCGGGCTTGGCGTTTCTGCTCTTGGCGGGCTTGGGGCTTTTGGATACGTGGTTCGATTGGCGGCGTCTGCGCCCAGCCCCCACAGAGGAAGAAGCGTAAGGCCCAAACAACATCGCCGTTTTCTATGAAGTGGAGGACAAGTCGTGAAAGTAATTCTATTAAAGGACATTGAATCCTTGGGTTCGGCTGGCGAGGTCGTGGAGGTAAAGAACGGGTATGGTCGCAACTTTCTGATTCCTCGCAACGAGGCCCTAATCGCCAGCGCCGCCAACATGGCTCAATTTGAGTCTAGGCGCAAACAGCAAGAGACCTTAGCCGAGCGCGACCGCCGCGCCGCTGAGATTCTCGCCAAGAAGCTGGAAGCGGAGTCGCTCACCGCGCAGGTCAAGGTCGGCGAGGAGGATCGCCTCTTCGGTTCGGTAACCGCCCAGCATATCGCCGAATTGCTCGATGAAAAGGGCTACGAGATAGATCGCCGCGCCATCCACCTCGAAGACCCCATCCGCGAATTGGGTGTTTACAATGTCGAAGTGCGCCTCCATCCAGAGGTAGCAACAGCGGTCAAGCTCTGGGTCGTCAAGGAATAGCGCGACGCTGGGCATCCTCCCTCCTCGACGGAGGTAATTCATGCCAAGCAGGGTCTTGCTCCTTTGCTGGATATGTGCGGCGGGCACGGGCTGCGCCCTAGAACTTTCGGAAGGCCCCTTCGCGCGCGTCGGGCAGGAAGTATGGCGCACCGTAAACAGAAGCCATCGGGGTGCCGACGGCGTCTTGGTGCAGGCCGCCTTGCATACCTTCGCCTACGAAATTGCCCACGCCTATGCGCGGGCTGAGCGCGAGGACTTGGGGCAGGAGCAGCTCGAATTTCGCATCAAACAACTACTCTACTCCTACGTCGATGGCACCTATCCGGCCGAAGACGGCACGGACATCAACAGCCTTTACTTTCAGTATCTTATCTACGTAAATCCGTCCTTTGATGCGCGCAATCCCCTGCAAAAACGCGCCTTCGACATCTGGAGAGCCGAATACATACGCCGGGTCGTCGATGCCATCTACGACCCCAAGTTTCCCATCCTGCGCGACCAGTATGACGACCGTTGGGGCTTGACGCTCTACAGTCGTTTGGTCTTTACCGTTTATCTGTCGAGCGGAGAGTCTCAGCTCAAGCCCTATATTGCCGATATTGGTGCGCGCACGTTCTTGGTCAATCAGCAAGGTGTGCGCTTCCAGCCCAGCGGGACGTTTAATTTCTATCCGTACGAGAGCGACCGGCCCGAAGGAGAGGTGCTCGACGGCAAGACCTACTACCGGGTCTTCTTCCCCAATCGCAAAAGCGACGACAAGAAGCCTATTGTCGGGCTCGACGATGAATATCTAGAGTTGCAGATTGAAAACTTGGGCGACGTCCCCTTGCGAACCCTGCGCTGGGAGTTGCCGCTTGAGTATCCAGAAATGCCCGCGCGACGCTTGCCGACAGAAGCCGAGGTGGCCGAGCGCAAAGCGGCCGAGCGGGCCGAGCGCAAGGCGCGGGCCGAAGCAGCGCAGACCAAGTAGCACCATAGGTCCGTTGGTGCTATTGGGATCTCATTCTATATTTTTGCGTATTCAAACGAAAACTTTGCGGGAGCGGATGTGTGCCTGGTGGCTGCCGCGGACTTCAAATCCGTTGCGGCGTAGCGAGAGTTGCGCTGGGTGGGTTCGATTCCCACACGTTCCCGCCATTCGCCCCTATTGCAACCAAGTCTGAGGGTCCAGCCCAAGGCTCCGTGCGGCCTCGCCGATGTGGCCCCAAGTCGTGTCGTCGATGGGAATACCCTCTTCACGGCGCTGGCGTCCCGTGCGGTATTCGGGATCGCCGGGCAGTTGTATCTCACCGATGTGCGGATCGACGCGGCTGGTGGATACGTGGCGGATTAGGCTTTCGAGTTCGTCGAAGTAGAAGTCCATTTCGACGAAGTGATTGATGTTGTACACCGTCAGGTGCAGTCCGTTGCTCTGCATGACGGTCTCGCCGTTGGCACAGCCCTGACCGCTGAGAGCCCCGCCTAGAATCTCAACTATCATACTCAGGCAGTACCCCTTATAGGCCACCGGCCCGCCGAAAGGCAGGATCGCGCCGGGCGGATCGCCGACAAATGCCTCTGGGTCGGTAGAAGGGTTGCCATCGTGGTCGATGATTCGCCCCTCGGGTAGCTGTTCTCCGCGATTATAGGCGACGCGGACCTTGCCCTCGGCGCAGACCGAAGTGGTCATATCGACCAAGAGTGGATCGGCATTGCGCCGGGGCGCGGCGCAGGATATGGGGTTGGTGCTGAGCTTGCCGTCGATCCCACCATAGGGAGCGATCTGCCGCCCGAGGTGACCGGCGTTGCAAAAGGCTAGACCAATCATGCCTTGGCGAGCGACCTGCAGCGGATAGGCCCCCACCCGGCCAACATGCCCGCAGTTGCGCAGCGTGGCAGTGGCGACCCCGTACTGAGCGGCCTTGTCGATGGCTAGCTGGGTAGCGAACGTCCCGCCGATCTGGCCCATGGTTCCGCCGCCATCGACGACCACGGTGCAGGGTTTTTCGCTGACGATAGAAGGCTGGCCTTGGGGATCAAAGGTGCCGTCTTGGATTTGTTCGATGTATTCGTAAAGGCGCAGACTGCCGTGCGAGTCGTGCCCGTAGAGAGACGACTCGACTAAGTGGTCGGTCACGGCGCGGGCGCTGGCAGGAGGGCAGCCAGCCGTCTCGAAAAGCTGGTAGCCGATCTGGCGCAGGTCGTCGGGTTTGATGTGCGGCATTAGTTGGTTGCTCCCTCGAGGACGCGCTCGATTTCTCGTTCCCAAGTCCCAGCGACGCGCACGCCGTATTCGGCTCGGCCACCCGTGGCTTCCGGCCCCACCAAGATGGGCTGGCCGCGTCGTTGGCCGATGAGTCTGGCGCGATCAACGCAGGCAGTGTGTAGGAAGTGGAAGGCAAGTCCGGCGCGCTCGCGATCGGTGGTATTGGCTTTAGTCGAGTGGGCCGTGCCGTAGCAGAAGAAGGCGACGCCACCGGCCTTTAGCTCAATGGGCACGGCGCGCTCCTCGGGTACTTGGCAGTGGATGTGGTGATTGGAGTAAGGATCGCGGTCGTGCGGGTACTCCTCCTTGAAGGAGTCATGCACGACGTGAATGGTGCCATTTTCAATGGTTGCGTCGTGAACGGCAACCCACATGGCAGTGCCTTTTAAGGGATCGTCTATTTTGAAATAGGCGTTGTCTTGGTGCCAGTCCGTGCCAATGCCGTGGCCGGCTGGCTTGAGAAACATCTGATCTAGGTGCAGGATGAAGGGCGTGCCGATGAGCCGTGAGACGGCAATGGTGATTTTTTCGTCAAAGGGCAGGGCGCGGATGAGATCGCTTTTGTCGTACAAGGGAATCAGTTGCAAGTTGACCTTGGTAGTGGAGGGGGTCTCGCCATCGCCCTCAGTGGCGACATTGCGGACCAAGCCTTCGCGTTTGAAGCGTTCGACTTCGGCTTGTATGGCTCGGACTTCGCGGGGGGCAAAGAAATCGGGAACCACAGTGTAGCCGTGATTTTTGAAATGGGTTACTTGGGAGTGGGAGAGAGACACAGATGGCTCCTTGCCTTGTGCAGAATGGCGGGACTATGTTGCGCGCTGAGATGCTCGCGCCAACTCGCATAAGAGCGCAGCCGAAGTACGGATGCCGCGGTGAAAGTCGCGCATGGAAAAGCGCTCGTTGGGGCCGTGCCAATTGTCGGTGATTTGCCCTAGGCCGATGAGCAGGACTGGTGCCCCTGTCGCAGCGGCAAAATCGACGACGATGGGAATGGAGCCGCCTTCGCGGGTAAACACCGGCTCGA
>JAJEEZ010000599.1:0-25004 GCA_022820705.1 Candidatus Latescibacterota bacterium
TCGTCCGACTCGCACTGCGTGGATTGATAGAGTTTCTCATACCGCGTCAAGTATCTGTCCAAATCGTCAAGTGTATTACCTGAATCACGACCCAGCTTTCGCTCAGCCGGGGCTATACTTTCGGTAAGGACCGAACACGCACAGTAGCATCTGCCTGACTCGCCAACTAATTCGGGCGGCCCATCTTCGTCAATGGAGATGTGCATTCGTTGGAACTGGCTATCGGCTTCCGACAGATTCTCCGCCCAAACGAGAAACTGAATACCTTCGTCAATCATCTCGTCCCAGTTTTCAAGTTCTCTGTATATGAGGGAACGGGCAAAGTGGAATATGAAGCGACCGTAAATGGTCCACTCTTCCCCTATTGCTTTTTCTATGGCACTCAATTCGGAGAGAGCCTCATCAGCGGCACCAACGTGCGGATACGCCGTTGCCAAGCCTGACGGCCACCAAATATCCAACTTCAGCGTTGCATCAACCTCATCCGGTACAAGTGATCTTGCCTTCCGGTGACACCTGACAAATGCCTTCATGTCCTTCACGCGGTTGTATCTAACACATGCGCGTTTTAGACACCATATCTTGTTCTTCCACCCTCGCGCGAGGTCTTCTGCAGCGCCTTCGTAGAGAAGAGCAGCATCGACCCAACGTCCTTCCTTGATATAGCTCCGATCAAGGGCCTTTACGGTCTCATGCAAATCAGTACCCATAGATTTCCACTCAATCATCTCAGGATCGGTTGATTCAGTATAAGGACGTGACCCGGCTCGCCTACCCGCCGAGCGATGCCCGCAGGACGATACAGGGCTTCCCTAGATCTTGGCAGATGTAGTCACCGCGATGAGGGACGATCTCGGTGAAACCCAATCGAGTCCAAAATTGCAAGGCCGGAACATTGGCCAGATAGACGCGCGCCAAGGCGAAACGGAAACCCTCGGCGGCCAGCACGCTCTTGAGGCTTTTGATGAGTGTCGTGCCGACGCCGCTGCGCCGGAATCGCGGCCGGATCGCCAGGATCGAGAGCCAAGCGTCCCCTACGTTGGGCACATCCTCCATTAAGTGAAAGTATCCAGCCAGCTCTTCAGCCGGTCCGACGTGAATGCTCCTCATGCGGAAGCCGCGTTCCTGCGATTCGTCCGTTACCGACTGCTCCACCAACTCACCGACCGTGCTTTCGGGCACCTCGGCAAAAGTAGGATCGAGCGCGACGACATCCACGCATTCCGTAACCGCAGCATGCAGCGCCGACGTCTGCGCTACCTCGACCGCCCGTACGACGATCTGCCCGGCCGACCACGTGCTCGGTAACATGTCCCTATCACTTTCTGAACTCGTCATGGAACCTTGATATCATTGCATGCAATGACATCATTGCGTATTTTCTTAGACTTGGAGGTGAAGAAAATGGCTAGCATGACAATCCGCAACCTCGACGATAAAATAAAGCAGCGTCTGCGCGTCCAAGCGGCCAAGCACGGTCACTCGATGGAGGAGGAAGCGCGGGCGATCTTGCGTGCGGCGCTCACCGAGCCTGCATCCCCCATAAATCTGACACGCGCTATACGCGCTCGATTCGCGCCCTTAGGCGGTGTGGAACTGGACATACCGCCGCGCGAACCGATGCGCGATCCACCTCAGTTTGGTTAAGGTTTGGGGATGATCCTGCTCGACACCAATGTCGTCTCGGAGTTGATGTGCCCTAAACCTGATCCCAGTGTAGCGGCTTGGCTGGCCGGCCAACCCACCGTAAATGTCTTCCTCTCGGTAATCACGGAGGCCGAGCTGCGCTACGGCGTCGCCATCCTGCCAGCGGGCCAGCGCCGTGATCGAATCGCTGCCGCAGTCGAGGATATGCTCCAAAAAGATTTCGCCCGACGCATTCTGCCCTTTGATAGCGAGGCCGCACGCATCTATGCCGAGATCGGGGCTAGCCGACGAGCCGCTGGCCGGCCGATCAGCCACGCGGATTGTCAGATGGCGGCCATTGCCCGTTGTCGCGGCGCGGCCATCGCGACCAGAAATGTCGGGCATTTCGAGCGCTGTGGTATTGAGATAATCAACCCCTTGGCCACATGATCGCTAGGATCGACTACCCGCCGAGCGATGCCCGCAGGACGATACAGGCCTTCCCCAGATCGTGGCCGATGTAGTCACCACGATGGGAGACAATTTCGGTGAACCTTCCCCTCCGACCATGTGCTCGGTAACATGTCCCTACTTGTTCGCTTTCCTCAGCGCCCCCTTAAACGCCTTCTCGATCTCGCCGCGCGCGACGATCGCATCCTTCCACACATCGGGAAAACAATCGAGCGCATAACCCGAACCCTTTGGCCCCAGTTCGACGACCGCCCATAGCTCGGTAGCGCCGCGCTGTCCTTTGACCCAGTTGTAGAGCAAGTGTTTGAGGAAGTTGTCGCGCCAAGTGATAAAATCCGCGTCCAGCACCCCGCGCCCATTGGTGACCGGCGTCTGGCAATGGCTGCCCGTAAAGGTGCGGAAGTGAATCAACTCGCTCATCTTGAGCAGGTCGGGGCGGTACTCGGCGATGCGCTCCCAGAAGTTGGTAGGCCGGAGCTGTTTGATGATCGCCGGGTGCGAGTGATCGAAATTGGTGCGCAGCTTCTCTTTGTAGCGCTTTTCGTACTGTTCCGCTAGGGCCAGCCCCTTCTCCGGGGTCTCAGTACACGTGTCGCGATGCCATTCAATCGCCGGTTTGAGCTTGAGCTTCTTGCCCGCCTTCATCACCGCCCGCGCCACGGTCACCGCCTTGCGGATCTCGGTATCGTGGTCACAAAGCTGGACGTTGATGTGCTCGGCACCAGCTTCCTTAAAAGCCGCCAGTTTCGGCTCGGCTTCTTCTACCGTGGCTATATCGACCCCGCCGACGAGTTGTAGTCCGTGCTTGGCGCAAGCCTCGGCGATCTCGGGATCAGCCCCAGCGCTGAAGCCATCAAAGCCAGCGTCCTTGGCCGCACGGACTTTGCGATCCATCGACCACTGCTTGGCTTCGGACGGATAATTGGTCAACGTCCACGCCGCGGCACAGAGTTTGAGCTGCGGTCTTCTATCTTGCTTTTTCTTAGCCATTATCCCTCTCCTTTAGATGGAAAAATTAAACGGCGATGTTGATGCGCCCCCTCAAGCGTATTCAAACACATCGACTTCTTCAGAGCGCACCGGTTTGGCCTCCCCGTTCAACATGCGACGTACCTGCTCAGTGGTCTGGCGGCTGAAAGTCGGTTCCCCACAGCGCAAGCACACGCTAGCCGGAATGTCCTCGACTAAAATCCGCCTCCCTTGCACCACAAATACTTCACTCACCCTTTTCTGTTGGGCGCTGTTCGATCCACATACATGGCAATGGAACACGATGATCTTAACCTCCGTCGAGAGAAATCAATCCATTCGCTCACGTCATTCGCTCACGTCATTCGCTCACTGGCCTACGCGGCCCAAGTCCACAAGTGCCGAGACGAGCACGGACGAATCAACAACAACGGCTAACTACACGACACCTGTTTTCCTTTGCCGTGTAGCCCGCGTTAGGTTTATCGGTTGTTTGACCAAACGATCCTTCCCCTAGCCGATAGGAGCTACACGGTGAACTGCATGAATAGCTTAAAAAAGGCCCGGCGTCAAGTGGCCTGTTTGATGCCGCGTTACCAAGCGGAGTTGTTACTTCGTATGCTATGTACTTTACTACAAACCCGTTCGGTCAACCTGCAATGGTGGACGGCGGTGCTTGCCGGTTCGGCACAGATAGCCAGCCCCTACCGTCGTCTGCAACGGTTTCTCAGGGAGTGGAGCACCCGCAGCCAAGCCCGAGGCCATCACGCAGGTCTATCAACAAGTGCAGTTGTATGAAGGCTCCAAGGCCGTCTCCGTTCATCTTCATCATCAATACTATACAACATTACACGATTGTTGGTGTCGTGTAGTTAGTGCCCTACATAGCACTTATACGAATACAATGCGCGCAGTCAAAGGCACTTTGGCCTTATAGCATTGATCCACGGAAAAGTATTTTGTTATCGGTTCCTCCAACTTGCGCTCTGGCAGCAACGATTCGGGAAAATTTTCAATTTCCCTGAGTCTGTTAATTGCTGCTTCGTCTAAGTCCTTAATCGCTTCCTCAAGGTCAGGAAGATACGCTTCGCAATTGACCGCAGCCAACAATGGAATGTTTTCGTTCAAAGTAACGTCAACACCCACCTTTTTTAACTCGCGCTGAAGGCTTTTCGCCTTTTCCAGTGCCTCAGAAGCGTTCCTGAACTTGGTAATGTCCCAAGTTCCATCGCAGAGATAACTAAGAGCTGTCGATACGGACTGTCCATTACGATCGAATTTCTTTTTAGCACTATCGAATTGTCTCAGAGTAGAGCCGCCAACTCCGATAATACGATGAGTATCTGCAGAATCAGGATATTTTCTACGCAAGCCGAATTTGTGGAAAAGTCCGATTTGTTGGGACTGAGTAACGCGACGCCTACTACGACGGGCCAGCCGGGTCAGTTCCTTCCACTTTTCATCTTCGGTCCAAAATTCTAAATCCTCCTTTTCGTGAACAACAGCAGGAAAATTGGCCCCAAAAATGTGCGAGAAAATGCTGACAACTTCACGATAATTAGATTGAAACTCTTTCACCGTTTCCGAATGAGAAAGCAGTTCCCATATGCTACGAAACAGGTCAGGTGCCCCGTTCTTGATTATAGCAGAAACCTCAGCGTCTGAGAGGGATCCTTTATCGATAGCGTTGCGAATTTGGTTGATGCCACGAAGATATTGGGCCATGATGGGCCTCCTTTTTGTTTAATGTTGTCAATAGACAACAAGTTATTATCTAACATTATAAAGCCGTGTTAGATTCGGCTGCATTCCCAAGAATTATGCCTTTGGGTTTTGATTAGAAGCGTTCTCAAAAACTCCTGTCGAGCGATCTTGCGGGACTGTCGAGTAGCCTTGGCGTCAAGCATTTTTCAAGGGCGGAACGCCCTCAATCCCAGATGCTTGTGAGCCAAGTGAGAGACCGAAATCCTAGTTAAGAACGCTTCTTAGGATTCTCGTGGTTAAACTCTAACCTACATGTGCAAATGCTGTTGTTGTGTTATGTTCTAACACAATAGAAACATAAAAAAAAAGACCAAGAAGGTCAGGTACATGGCAGTAATGAGATCAGGGCAAGTCTTCTAATGAATTACAAGATAAATGTGTCAAACACCAACGCTAACAACTTCACTTTAGAAGAGTGTAATAATTAACATCAATTAATTATTACAAATTAACATTTTCTTACTTACTTTTAATTTAAAATTATACAGATCCATTATGTTTCTGTCAAGGCTTTTTAATCACAATTTGAAAATCTTAAATATTTTCCGCAGGTGCATTTCAAAAGCCCTAGTTTAGCCGCCCCGTGTACCGAACCTCTCGGTGGTCTGGCGACTGAAATTCACTTGACTGAATTCTCTCAAGACCCTGCCCAATCAAGTCAGAGCCTCAATCTTCACTGCGCCATTCTCCACCACATCTATTTTCAAGCTGTGCCCTCTGAGTAACCCCATTCCCACAAGAGGATCAGTCTCTGCTGCATCCACTTCTACTGTGCAGTCCTGTCCGTTCCACACCACGGTTCCCAAGTACGCGTCGAATACGTGCAAGCTGCCGTCGGCCAATAACGCTTGAGCGCTACCTTGCCAAGACAGGTTCAGCCGGTTAATCAGGGTCGTCGGGAGCGTCAGGCAGCCGGTGAAGCCAGTATCGATTATGGCTTCAATGGCATACTCCTCCCCAGCAACGCCGCGAAGGGTAAGGCGTATAGCCGCCTCATAGTTCCCATTCACCGTACCCTCAATCATGGCACACTACCGGCGTGAGAGTGCCCGAAGCGATGTACCGCACGATGTCCAATCCGCACCAACCACGGCTGCGCTTCGGGACAACGCGCAAAGAGCCGGTCCGAAGCGGCAAGCGCGTCGTCCCCGATCTCAAACTCGCCCGTCTCAATGTCAATCGCCACGATCCGGCCAAGATTACTCGCTTCCACCTGCGGCCTCACTTGTCGCTCGTAGAGTGCCTGACCACGTCGGGCGAATTCTTCTTTACTATAACGCGGCTGCCGCATTTCCATGCTATTATCCTTTCGCCAATTCCTTGAGTTGTGTTGTCGAGATAACGGTCACGTTCTATCGGCATCCCGGGCTTGTAGAATACTGGACGGACGGACGCGGATTCCGGCCGCTTTCTTGCGCTCGCGAACTTGGTGCAGCCACTCGCCGACCGAGGGACGCGACGCGATTCGTTCCAACGCGTCGCGGAGGAATGCCTGCATGGACTGGCTTTGCCGGGCGGCGCGAACGGCCAACGCGTCGCGCACCTCTTCCGGGACATCTCTTATGGTGATTTGTACTGGCATGATAGCGTTATATCCTCGTTGAGTTTCTTCCTACGGAGTGCCAATCTCGCACGGGAAGGACGAGAGGAACTCCCCGCTCCTAAACGACAATTCGCTTTTCTCCGGTATATACATTGAATCCCCGCCCACGCAAAAATCCCAGCAGCGTCATCCCCGATTCCCGCGCCAGATCCACCGCCAAGCTCGACGGTGCCGATACAGCGGCAACCACCGCAATCCCCGCCATCCGCGCCTTCTGCACGATCTCAAAGCTGGTGCGCCCGCTGACCATCAGCACGCTCTTGGCTGGCACCGGCTCGTTGCGCAGCGCGTAGTGGCCAATGAGCTTGTCCACTGCGTTGTGCCGGCCCACGTCCTCGCGCAGGACGAGCAAGTCGCCCGCCGGATCAAACAGGGCCGCCGCGTGTAGCGAGCCGGTTTGTTCGAATACATCCTGTGCCTGACGCATGCGTTCACTAAGGTCGTAGAGCATGGCTAGCGGCACAGTAAAATCTCCCGTCAGGGCAGGGGCCTCGCAGGTGATAGCCTCAATGCTGGCCTTGCCACAGACCCCGCAACTCGACGAGGCGTAGAAGTTGCGCTGGAGCCGCTGCCGATCAAAGGCCACGCCAGCGGCCAGCTTGACCTCGACGATATTCTCCTCGTTGGGCGGCTCCGCAGCCGTGCAGTACGAGATCGCGCCCAACTCCTGCGGCGATTGGATCAGGCCCTCAGTACACAAGAATCCAGCCGCCAGCTCAAAGTCGTGGCGCGGGGTGCGCATGACCACTGCGATCGGCGTCTCCTCCACGCGGATCTCCAACGGCTCCTCGACCGTTACTTGGTCGTCTTCGGCCGCTTTGTCCTCCTCGCGGAATCGCCAAATCGGCCGCTGCGTCACCCGCTGCTGCCGCTCCATCACATCGGCCCCACGCGCCGAGGCCCCCGGTCCATCGCCAGCATCGAAGCGTCAAAACTCTTTTGCATCAGCGCCAACTTGAGCGGCTGCGCTTCCGGCTCATCCCACATGTTTTCAAACTCACCGGGGTCCTCATCCAAGTCGTACAGCTCGCCCAAATCGTGACCGTGGTAGAACACCAACTTATAGCGCTCGTCGCGGTACATAGTGGCAAAGGTGCCATCGGGCGCATCCAAGGCGTCGTAGTACTCGCAGCGGACGAAATCGCGGTGCAGTTGCTCGCTCTCGCCGCGCAAGATCGGCGCAAGCGAGCGGCCGGTCATTCGCTCCGGCACCTCCAGCCCGGTCAGCTCCAAAAGCGTCGGCGCTTTGTCGGTTAGTTCGACCAGATCGTCGCGCACCAAGCCCTGCTCAAAATGTCCCGGCCAAGAAAAAATCAGCGGCACCCGCACCAACCCCTCGTAGAAGCGGCACCCCTTTTGGATCAGCCCGTGGTCGCCGAGCATTTCGCCGTGGTCGGACGTAAAAATCACCACCGTATTGTCGCGCTGGCCCGTGTCTTCAAGCGCGGCCAACATGTTCCCTACTTGATCGTCGATCTGCTTGATCATCGCGCAGTACGCCGCCTGCAACACGCGGGCGTCAGCCCCGGGCGTCGGGCGGTCTTTGTGCAAAGGGTCGCGGATATCGAGTTGATTGGGCCGCCGTCCCTTGGATTGAAAATCAATCGCCGCCAGTTTTTCCTGCTGCGCCAAATCGCTGTCGGCAAACAGCGGTCCGGGCATAGCCTCGGGGGCAAAGCGGTCGCGGTAGCTCTGCGGCGGATTGAACGGCGGGTGTGGGTCGTAAATGTTGACACTCGCCAGCCAAGGGCCGTCGCGTTTTTCGCTCATAAACTCAATGGTTTTCTCGGCGCACCACGTCGTCTGGTGGAACTCAGCCGGCAATCCGTGGGGATATTGCTTCATCAGTTCGCCTAAGACTTCTCCCTTCTCCCGCACCCAATCGGCATAGCCGTGTCCCTGCGGCCAGTCGTCGCGGGGCGCGTGGCTGTACTCCCAGTAGCGATACCCGTCATTGACGCGCGGCTCAATGCGGCGATAGGCGCTGGCCAAGTGCAGCTTGCCAATCAGCCCGCAGTCGTACCCAGCCTCAGCCAACTGCCGCGTGACCAGCGGCGGGTGGTCGGGAAAACTGTCGAGGCCATTGCCGTTGATATGGACCGCGCTGGCGTACTGGCCAGTGAGAAAACTCGCGCGGCTCGGCGTACAAATCGGGCTTTGGCAATAGGCGTGCGTAAAGGCCACGCCCTCGGCGACCAGCCGATCGACGTGCGGCGTATCGACGTGCGAATAACCGAGCGCGCCGATCGTGTCGTAGCGCTGCTGATCCGTGCAAATCCAGAGGATGTTGGGAGGCGTCATGGAGAAGTGTCCTTTGTTGGGTTAAGGGATGCTTCACATCAAAGCTGAGCCGCAAGCGACAAAGGTCCGGCGGCATCCCCATGAAAGTCGTTGGTGTTGGGAGGTGTCATGGCAGAAGCGTCCTCGTGTGACCTCATCGTGGAACTAGCCATCAAATCCCAGTGCAAATCCCAATGCATCGCGCAATTCATTCATCTTCGCCAGTGGGAGAGATACAATCAGGGGGCCTACTTTACCCTTGGACACAGTCTGGATGTGATCCAGATTGATCGCACACTCTCTAGGCATTCCATCTCGTTGGGACAGAAGCACCTCTGAGGGAATATCCCGAATGGTCGATGTCACTGGTGCCACGGTAACTTCTCCCAGATATTGAATCGCCGAATCCCTAGTGAGAATGACAACTGGCCTCTTCTTGTCCGGCTGGGCGAATCTGTACCAACGAACCTCACCACGCCGCATCACTCAACCCACACTTGCTCGTCTTCCCACTCGCTAAATTCGCCCGATTGAACCGGCTTGCGGGCATATCCCTCGCGGTGTTTTTGCTCCTTTTCTTGTATTTTTGTCCGCCTGAGAGCAGCGTATAAAGCCTCCCGCGCAAAGGCCGATCTCGTCGTGCCTATTTTCTTTGTAACCTTATCAACCTCCTCAATTAGTTCCTCATCGAGGGTCATTTGTACGGTTTTCATATCTTGGCCTCCGGCATCAAGTGAAATAAAATAGCTATTCTCATAGCTATAATGATCCATATTATTCTTTTGTCAACCACACAGTGCCCGTGGGTCCTCTATGTCCCCCGATCTCGGCACGGAGACGGTCGCTATCTGGCGATGATCCGCAAGGTCTCAGCGGCCTGCTCAGGTTGGCCAACATCCGCGTGACCAGCGGCGAGTGGCCGGGAAAACTATCGAGGCCATTGCCGTTGATGTGCATGGCGCTGGCGTACTGGCCAGTGAGAAAACTCGCGCGGCGCGGCGTGCAGATCGGGCTTTGGCAATAGGCGTGGGTAAAGGCCACGCCCTCGGCGACCAACCGATCGACGTGCGGCGTATCGACGTGCGAATAACCGAGCGCACCGATGTGTCGTAGCGCTGCTGATCCGTGCAAATCCAGAGGATATTGGGAGACGTCATGGAGAAGTGTCCTTTATTGGGGTAAGTCTCGTTTTTTGGATGAGTTATGGCGCAGAGCAACAGGACACAATGAGCGACTATCGGCCACTGCCATTTGCCATGACAAACGCAGACTTGGGCCGTCAGGCATAGTACGAATTTAGACGAATTGTCCGTTATTTTTTATTATCTATCTATGGAATTCGAGTTCGACCCCGAGAAAAGCCATGCCAATAAAGCAAAACACGGCATCGATTTCGTCTCAGCGCAACTCTTGTGGGACGACTCAGCGTTGCTCGAAATTCCAGCCCGGACCACCGACGAACCGCGCTACTTGGTGATCGGTCGCATTGCCGACAAGCACTGGTCTGGCGTGATAACATATCGCGGTGATGCAATCAGGATTATTTCTGTGCGGCGGGCACGCCGAGAGGAGGTTAGAGCATATGAAGCGAATAACAGCGAGTGAGTTTGACAAGAAATTTGACGATGGCAAAGAGGTGTTACAATACTGCGACCTCTCTACCACCAGACGTCCCAATCTAGTCCAAAAGCGCGTTAATACCGATTCCGCTGGCAGGATTCTTCTGCGAGACATCTGGCCGATCGAAAACGTGGATGATTACAAGGTCCATTTTGCTCGCTGGAACTCGGAGATTGAACCCTTGGACGAATGGGTGCGCGATCAGTCGGCATGGCAAGGATGGCAGACAAACCGTCCGAACCGGAACGAGTTTAGCCGGACTTTCATTTTCTCGCTAATGAAATTCTACCACGAAACGGATACTTGGCTGTTCGGCGGCATTTTCCGCGTTACCGCCCGACACAAAGATCGCTATGAAGTAGAGCTAACAGAAAATGGTGCATCCTTCATCGGTCGGTTAAAACTGCTCTCTTCCTATCGCGAGCGCTCGACTCGCGTGAATTTCGAGAACCACTACGACGGTTTCGAAGTCGCGGAAATTCTGAAAGAGCCTTACTCTGGACGCAGTTTCCCCGGCTACGAAGGTATTAATCTGTCCTTTAATGAGCTTGAGTCGATAGTCAAAAATGATAGACCAGACTGGAAGGCAGCACTCCAGAACGTGAAGGGTATTTACCTCATAACCGATACGAGCACGAGCAAACGCTATGTCGGCTTAGCCGATGGTGAGGCGGGTATCTGGTCTAGGTGGAGTGACTACGTCACCTCGGGCCATGGAGGCAATGCCGGACTCCGAGAGTTGGTAAAAGGAACCCCCAATATGGCTTACTACCGGGCCAATCTTCGCTTCGCGCTTCTGGAACATCATTCGATATACACACCCACTAGGGTAATTATTGACCGCGAGAATTTCTGGAAAGAAATCCTGCTCAGTCGAGGTAAAGAGGGTCTCAATCGCAACTAGCTTTAGATAATTCTAAATCACGTAGCGTGTGATTTGCAGCCATTCCTGCCATACGGAGATAGCCGCTATCCGATGATCCTCCGCAACGTCTCAGAGACCAACTCGGGTTGGCCAACGTCAATCGCGGCAATGTCTAGTTGGCGAGAAGTCCCGGTAACCGTCCAATCGGAGCTAATAATCTCCTGCTTGCCCATTTCTTGATGCCAAGGATAGAGTAGAACAAGGCGACTGGCGTCGTAGGCTTGTGCATAGGCGAGCATTTGGTAGATATCGGACTGAGCGACGCCCAGAGTCTTTTCTTCGAGCGTAAGGTGCTTCCATTTGGCGTCGAGAATGATGAGAGTCGGTTTCTTTATTACGGCGTCGGGACGTAAACTAAAGAGCCCACCGTCCGCACTAGTCACAGCGCAGTGCTTACTATGCTGAAGGTGGACGGGACGAGGAGCGAGGACGTGTTTCAGGCTCTGTCCGATGAATTCCTCAAAGAGACTGTTCATGGCGAACAGTAGGGTAAAACCCTCCGCACGACCCCCTGTGGTGCTCTGCCAGTCTCCCGCCAGAAAAAGCCGGGCGAGGCGGTAAAGATCGTGGAAAGCGGTATTGGTGCGGTCGAGTTGCACGGACTCTCCGAGCGGATCGGGAGTGTCATGCACGAACTCGAAGCGGGCGGCGAGTTCGGCCAGCCGCCGGGCGTTGGCGGCGGAGCGAGCGATACCAGCGAGCCGGATTATCGCGGCCTTGAAGACGCGGTTGAGGGGCGTGTTTTCGGACAACTCGTCGAAGCGACAGGCGAGCCGATCTGGGCGAACGGCCAGATGGGTGAATTGGCGCTTGGCGTTGAGCTTACCGCGCAATAGCCCAAGGTCCTCCTCATACGCAAGATAACGACGTGGCATTCCTCGTCTTATGGCTACAAGTAGCCGGTCCGCGAACAGTCGGATGAGAAGTTCCAGTAGATCATGCCGTTGGGTGTCCAAAGCGGCCAGTTCCCCGTCGGAAATAGGCAGTCTCCACGTCACAGCAAGCATACGGATAAGTGCCTTACGCACCTCACCGTCGTCTCCGTCGATTTTGGGCAGAATTTCAAGGGTCATTCCTAGAGTGGCAAGGATGCCGACGACCTGTCCGGCCTTCAGGCCGCGATGGGTACGAGTTAAGACGGCTGTCTCGGGTAGTTTCAGCCTCCGGGCGGCGAGCTCGGCGAGGGCATGGAGTCGCTCGGCCTTGGCCTCCAACAGACCATTCTCACCGATTGGCAGATAATCCCATTCCCGACAGGTGAGATTCACAGTAGCAGAGTTCATTCCGCGTCGGTTTGGCCGCTACCGGAGATAAGGCGTTCGTAGGCTCCCTCCTCGAATTTCTCTTGTACCTTCCATCGGTAACGGGTTTCGCCCACGTCGTCAATTCCCGGTGGCGGACTAAGCGGTTCTCCCTTCACAAAGTCGTCGGTATTGCCAAGGACGGCATGAACCTTCTCCCAATCGTCGTAGAAGTACTCGGCGATAAGCGGTATGATCTTGCGCCGCATGACGCGATCCACATCCGCTTTGGTTTGCGCTCCCATCAGCCAAGCGTGGCCGATCAGGTGATCGCGGTCAATAAGCCACTCCAAGCGATCATTAATGGTGCGGAGCACTGTCGGTAGATCGATTCCCTCTACGTCGTCACTCAGCAGATCAGGATTGGGCGGCAGTTCTTCGAAATGGAAGCGGCGACGCAGCGCGGTATCAATCAGTGCAATGGACCGATCGGCGGTGTTCATCGTACCGAGAATATAGAGGTTCTTAGGCAGAGTGAACGATTTACCGGAATGGGGTAAAGTTACGGCGATCTCGTGCGGCGCACCTTCCAGCTTGTCCTCTTCGAGAAGCGTAACGAGTTCGCCCATCACCTTTGAGATGTTGGCGCGGTTGATCTCGTCAATGACGAGGACATGGGGCAGGTCGCGCTCCCTTTTGGCATGTTCTGCAATGCGCTTCAGGACGCCATCAGTCGGGACGAGACGGAAGCCAACTCCCGTCGAATCCTCACCCGGGCGCAGTCCCTCGACAAACTCCTCATAGCCGTAGGACTGATGGAACGTGACAAACTCGACTCGCTCCCCTGCAACTAGTTCTCCATAGCGGCGACGAACTTCTTCGTCCGACATATTCTCCGCATTCTCCTCCCCGTCGCAGATTTCGACACATCGCTGGAAGGTGGTGTAGGTCTTGCCGGTCCCCGGCGGGCCGTAGAGGATGATATTCTGCGGTGTAGTCTCCTCGCCAGAGTCATCAGCAGGTTGCAGCTTCGGCCTCGGTTCTTCGGACCATAGCTCATGTAGCTGGTGCGGCAAAGTCATCCGGCGAACCCGTTCTTCAAGGTCTCTCTCGGGTACTGTCCCCAAAGCATCATCCAGCCTTTTGAGAATTTGCCGATGTTTTTCAGGATCTGAGACCTTATCTGAGACCTTCGGATCAATTCCTAACGTAGGATATCTTTTGTTGAAGTATGAGATAAACTCGTCGAGTAGTCTGGAAGCGATCAATGAGGTGAAATCACGGGGAAACAGTGCTGCCAATAGCCGGGTTACTGCCGCCGGTCGTCGTTTCCCTCCTCCTGTCAGGTGCTTAACAAGATCAACCGCCTCGCTGAGCCTACTGTCTAGGACTTCGGCTCGTCTCTCAGGATTATCGGGCAGAGGTTCCATATTTGCCAGCCACGAGAGCAACTCATCCGAGCCTACGACTTGGTCTAACTCATTATGACTGAGTTCCCCTTGCGGCATACTTGCGATGGGATTTTTTCTCGACCAAATGAGTCTGTTAAACTCCTCACTTCTGCGCTCCTCTGGGGAGGCATTCTCAACATACCTCAACAGATCGAGAATCCCCTCGCGCCACTCGTGATTGGCGAACCGTTCCGCCTCCTCACAATCCCTCTTCAGCCTTTCCAAATCACGCTTCACTTCCGAATCATTCACAGCTTCCCTCCCTATCTATTAGAAAAACGCCCGGCAGAGTCCCCTCCACCGGGCGCATCCCATAAAATTCAGAATCCCCCTACGGCAAAAACTCTGCTACCGCCGCATTCCGCCACTGCATCTGCTGCTCCGTCGTCTCGTGCGGCTTAAACGCACACACCACCTCGGCAATCGGCACACCCCGCACCTCGATCCGCTCCAAGTCGCCCACGCCGTAGCCCAAAGTGTCGGCATAGTGCAAAAGGCCCAGTTCCATCGGCTCAAAGCCCATAGCCTTGGCCATGACCGCATCCACGGCAAACACATCAGCCGATGCCGCGGCCGCACCCATAGGCACCGCATCCGTTCTCCCAGGACCATTGCCCTGTAAACCCACCGTGCCATCGACGACCCCGATGTCCGGCTTGAGATACTGGGCCAAGCGAATCAAGTTCACATTGAGCACCTCGGCCTCGCTGGGCAACACGCGCTCGGCGTGCGAGGGATAGCCGTGCATCTTGATGCGATCCTCTTTGTGCAGCGTCCCCATGATCATGTTCTTCTGCGCCAACGTAACCACGCACACGTCGTGAGTCTTGGCCACAGCCACCGAAATGGTGCAGGGACATTCGAGCACCACGCTCGGCATCCGCACAATCGCCTCGACGCCACCGGCCATGTGAATTGTGGTCTCTTCCCACCGCGTCTCCTGATGCAGATCGACCAAGCGAATCGGCACTGAGTATTCTTCGACTAGTGCGTCATAGCCGAAGTTGGCAAACGCCTCGCCCGAATACTTCTCGTTGCCGCCTTCGGCAATGACGATCTCCTCGGGCGGCTGCGCCGTACTCAGCAAAAAGTCTATGGCACCGCGCATGGCATCAGCGTGGGTCGAAGCGAGGGGATTTTCGCTGGACAGGAAGTTCGGCTTGAGCATCACTTGGGCGGCTAGCTTCGGCTCGACGTCCTCGCGCACCAAATTTAGCGCTTGATATACGTTGGCTTGCCGCGCACCAGCGCGGGCCAAACCCACTCGGGCTGTGTTCATATCGCATGTCTCCTTGGTTGATAATGCCTTGCCCGCTCTCTGGCCCCAATGTATCATTTCTCTTCCTCCTAATCAATCTGCGTCTATGCGTCTGACCTTTGAAGAAGGCACCCTACTCCTGCGCGACTACGTCGGCCCAGACGCGCCCCCGGCCTTTGTCTGGGATGCGCGCGTTGATCACTGGCGCGCCCAAGCCCACTTCTACCGCGAAAGCGTCGAACACCTCAAACGGCACGAAGTCGCATTCAAGAATACGGCCCCGCGCTACAATACCCTTTCCCTGCAACTGCACACCGCGCCTGAACCGCACCCGCACCAAGCCGAAAGCATCGCTGCTTGGCAACAGCACGGCTGCCGCGGCGTGGTCGTCTTGCCCACGGGGTCGGGCAAGTCACAGGTCGCGCTCATGGCGATGATAGAAGTCCAGCGCAGCACCCTCGTCGTCGCGCCGACCATCGACCTGATGAACCAGTGGTACGACCTGCTCACTCGCTCGTTTGCCGTCGAGATTGGCCTGCTCGGCGGCGGCTACCACGAACTAGCCGACCTGACCGTCGCCACGTACGACAGCGCCTATATGCATATGGACCGCTACGGCAATCGCTTCGGCCTCATCGTCTTCGACGAGGTCCACCACCTGCCCGGCGAAATGTACAGCCACGCGGCCGAAATGTGCCTAGCACCTTACCGCCTCGGGCTGACCGCCACACCAGAGCGCGCCGATGGCCGCCACGTACTCCTCGACACCCTCGTCGGTCCCATAGCCTACGAGCGTGGCATCCGCGCCTTGTCCGGCGAGTACTTGGCCGACTATCGCGTCGAGCGCCGCCAAGTGGATATGGTCGCTGAAGAGCGCGCCCAATACGAGGCCGCCCGCGATGAGTACCAAGCCTTCCTCGCCGACAAGAACATCCGCCTCGGCACCAAAGACGGCTGGCGACACTTCGTCATGCTCTCCGCCAAGAGCACCAGCGGCCGACGCGCCATGCACGCCTACCGCCGCCACCGTCAGATCGCCCTCGGCGCGACCGCCAAGCTTCGCGTCCTCGAAGACATCCTCAAGGCCCACCCGCGCGACCGCGTGTTGATTTTTACCAACGACAACGAGACCGTCCATCAGATCTCCCGCACCTTCCTAGTCCCGGCCATTACCCACCGCACCCGCACGCGCGAGCGCAAGGCCATCCTCGAAGCCTTCAACAAGGGGGAGTACCTCGCCCTCGTCGCTTCAAAAGTGCTCAACGAGGGCGTCAACATCCCCGAAGCCAACGTCGCGGTAGTACTCTCCGGCTCGGGGACCATCCGCGAGCACGTCCAGCGCCTCGGGCGCATCCTCCGCCGTCGCCAAGGCAAAGAAGCCGTGCTCTACGAAGTGGTCTCTAAGAACACGGTCGAAGACCGCATCAGCGACCGTCGCCGCCGCCACGAAGCCTACGAGTAAGCACCGTGCTGACCTCGGACCTCTTGCTGACCCGCTCGCGCGGCCCTTACATCGAACCGCGCTATGTCGATGTCGAGGACCCGGCTCTCATTGACCTAGCCCAAGCACTCATCGAAATCCACACCGAACACCAAGGCAAAACCCGGCGCGAACTACGACAAGCCCTCGACTTGCTCGCCGGGGACCGCACCGACTACCGCATCCAGCGCGGCCTAGCCAAGCTACTCTGCGACCACTACTGCGAATTCCACGTCGATAGTCCCCAACCTCCCGAAGAATTGCGCCACGCCGTTTTTACGCTGGCCCGCGCCCACCATCCGGTCGTCCGCGAGACCAGCCTCATCTATCCAGTCAAACGCGAAGATTTGCTGGAGCAGGTCGCTCTCAAACACCAGATCAGCAGCGAAGACGTGCTCACAGGGCTGTACGCCGACCTGCCTGAAAATCACCAGCTTGCCACCTTTGCCGCGCCCTCGCCCAACGAGTTGCTGCTGCGCTACAACGTGGCACTGGCCCAAGCCATGCTCTATCGCTGCGAAATCCTGCGCCTGAGCGTGTATCGCAACCTGCCGGTACGCTACAAGCAGCTTTTCAAATTCATCAAGTTCTACCGGCTGATCCACACCATCGAAGGCGATGTCGATGCCGGCTATGAGATCGGACTCGACGGCCCAGTGAGCATGTTCCGCCACTCGCAGAAATACGGCCTGCAAATGGCAATTTTTCTCCCGGCCCTGTTGCTGTGTACCCGCTGGTCAATGCAGGCCGACATTTTGCGCAAGGACGGCCGCCGCCAGCAGTTCGTCCTCGACGATCAATCGGGCCTAGTGTCGCATTACAAGGATCAGACTTTGTACGATTCGCTGTTGGAGGAGACGTTTGCCGCGCGCTTCGTCAAGGCCAAAACCCAATGGCAGCTAGAGCGGGAAAGCGAAGTGGTCAACCTCAAAGAGACCGTGATGATCCCGGACTTCACCTTCCGCCATCCCGACGGCCGCATAGCGCTTTTGGAAATCATGGGCTATTGGCGGCCCGAGTATCTGCGCCGTAAGCTGGAAAAGCTGCGCCAAGCCCAGCGCAAGGACTTGCTCGTGGCCGTCTCTTCCAACCTCAATGTCAGCGAGGACGATTTTAAAAACGTACCCGGCGGAGTCTTCTTTTTTCGCAACAAAGTTCAGCCCAAAGACGTCATACATTTATTAGACCAGATTGAACCGCCCGCGACTGGGCAAACGATCAAGTGAACCTTACATTCGGAAACCCAACCATCCACGATAGCTAAACCCTCAGGAGCAACCATGGACGGCATTCACGACATGGGCGGGATGCACGGATTTGGCCCCGTTATACGCGAGGAAAACGAACCTTTATTCCACGACCCTTGGGAGGGCCGGGTACTTGCCATGACTGTAGCGACACCTGTACCGATCCCCGGCGGCTCCCGCAACAACATCGAAAACATGGAGCCAGCTCACTACCTGTCGTCCAGCTATTACGAAAAATGGCTGCACTCCCGCATCAAAGGGCTGATTGACGCCGGCGTGCTAACACAAGAAGAGTTGGAGACGCGAATGGCACTTTTACGGGACCATCCCAATGCCAAAACCCCGGAGCATCCCGATCCCGATGCCGTCCGAGCCGAATTCAAGCGCTCGCGTCCTGTGGCTCCACTCTCGCAGAAAATGGATATCCAGCCGCAATTTTCCTCTGGCGACCGCGTGCGATCGCGCAATATCCACCCCACAGGCCACACCAGGCTTCCCCGCTACGTACGCGACAAATACGGCACAGTCACCGATTTCTACGGCATCTACAACTTCCAAGACGCCGAACTGCCCGCAGGGTGTGCAACGCGCCAACAACCCCTATATGCCGTGCGCTTTGACGCTGCAGAACTGTGGGGTAGCGCCGCTGAAGCAAAAAGTGCCGTCTATTTGGATATGTGGGAAAGCTACCTAGAGCTGGCGTAAACCAATCCCCAATCGCAAAAGGATTTTGTTATGAATAATTCTCGCGAATCCGTCCACACCGAGACAGATGCCGCCCTGCGCACCAGAGCGCTCGAATCGCTCCTAGTCGAAAAGGGCTTGCTTACAACGGATATCATAGACGAAGTCGTGCAGAAATACGAACAAGACGTAGGCCCGCTCAATGGAGCCAAAGTAGTTGCCCGCGCTTGGAGCGACCCGAACTACAAGCGCCGCCTGCTGGCAAACGGCACCGCAGCGATTGCCGAACTAGGTTTTGGCGACGCCCACGGCAGCAAAATCGTCGTGCTGGAAAACACAGCAAGCGTCCACCACGTCGTCGTTTGCACCCTTTGCTCCTGTTATCCCTGGTCCGTACTCGGCCTGCCGCCGAGTTGGTACAAATCCTACGCGTATCGCTCTCGGGTGGTGCGGGAACCGAGAGTGGTCTTGCGGGAATTTGACCTCGAGTTATCCGATTCAGTCGAAATCCGCGTCTGGGACAGCAACTCGGACCTCCGCTACATGGTGCTGCCCGAACGCCCCGCCAACACGGAAGACCATAGCGAAAAACAACTCGTTTCGCTTGTCACGCGCGACTCGATGATCGGCGTAGCGAAGATCGAAGCACCGGCAAAGTGAGGCTGGGGTAATGCAACAAGCCGACCGACAAATTGCCACAATGGAAGCACAAATCGCCCTGCCGCGAGAAAATGGCGAACTAATTTTTCAGGCCCCTTGGGAAGCACGCGCCTTTGGTCTTGCCGTTGCACTTAACCAGCAAGACCTCTACGAATGTCGCGAGTTCAGTGCGGAATTAGCAGCGACAATCGCGACGGCCGACCAAAACAACGACCCCGCTAACTATTACACCCGCTGGATCGCTTCGCTCGAAGAGTTGATCATTACGAAGGGCTTGCTCAGCCGAGAACAACTAGACGCCAAAACTGCGGAATACGCCGCTGGCATTGACAACGAGCACGAGCATTAGTGGACAACCCCACTGTCCCCATGCACCCATTCCTCGCCGCCCTCCACCACCGCCCCTTGCTAGCCGATGGTGCCTTGGGCTCTTACCTATTCGCGCTTACCGGCCGCGTCTCCGAGCAAAATCACCTCTACGAAGCCTTCAACCTCACCCGCCCAGCACTCGTCCGCCAACTCCACCTCGAATATCTGCAAGCCGGTGCCCAATGCCTGACCAGCAATTCCTTTGCCGCCAACGCGACCTATCCTTCCGCTGCGTCCATCGCCGAGCTCAACGCGACAGCCGTGCGCTTGGCACGCGAGGCCATTGATCAATACTGCCAACAGGTCCAGTGCAGCGATCCTTTGTTCGTCCTCGGCTCCCTAGGCCCACCCCTGCCAGCGGCCCAATCCCCGCGCACGGCCAGCGACCTGTACCGCGCCCAAATCGAGGCCCTCGTCGGCAGCGGTGTCGATGCCCTGCTCTTGGAAACTTTTACCTGCCTCGATCAGGTCGCCGCCCTCTTAGAGCTCCTACAGGATCTCGACAACCCCGTGCCAGTCATAGTCCAGATGGCCTTGCACCAGCGCGACGGCACGTGGGAGCAAGCCCCCCAAACATACATCCAAACCGCCGCGGCCTTGGGCGCAGATGTCGTTGGCATCAACTGCTGTGCGCTCGCGGAAGCGCGGGCTTTCCTCGTCGCAGCGCAAGAATGTGCATCCGTGCGCGACGGCCAAGTCCAACTCGCGGTCATGCCCAACGGCGGTGAGTTCCGGCGCGTAGGCCATCGCTATCTGACGGGCGTCAACCCCGAGTGCATGGGGCGCTTTGCCCGCGAAATGGCGCACAAGGGCGCACGCCTCATCGGCGGCTGTTGCGAGGTCCATCCCCCCCACATCCACGAGATGCACAACTACCTCCACGGCCTTGCGGCTGGGAAGCGCATCGTCCCGTTGGCAAGGACGCCGGACCAGCAACCAACCGCCGCAGCCGCCAAGCGCCGCAATGGCCCATTCTCGCGCAAGCTCTTCGACGGCCAATTCGCCGTCAGCGTCGAGCTGCTGCCCCCGCGCGGCACCGGCGGACTAAAAGCCCGGCTCGCTTTTGTCGCCGAGTTGGCCGCCTCGGGCTTGGCCGATGCCCTCGACATAACCGATGGCTCGCGCGGTATCCCTCTAATGCCGCCGGGCGACTTCATCCACCTCATCCGCCGCCGCCTGCGCTGGGAGCGCGACCTCCTTGAGCTAATTCCCCACTGTACCAGCCGCGACCTCAACGTCATGGGGTTGCAAAGCCGGCTCATCGGCTACTGGGCCAACCGCATCCACAACGTCCTCTTCATCACCGGCGATCCCCCGAAAATGGCCCCGACCTATCCGCGCTCGACCGCTGTTTTCGACCTCGACTCCACCGCTCTCATTCGCTATACCCACGCCTTTCTCAATGCCGGACTGGACTTTGGCGGCCAATCGCTCGGCTCGCACCGCGACCCCCGCACCCACTTTACCATTGGCACAGGCTGCGAGCCAGAAGCCCTCGATCTCCAGCGCGAGTGGGAGCGGCTGGCGCACAAAATCGACGCGGGAGCCGATTACGTAATGACCCAGCCGACCTTTGACCGCAAGGCTCTAGCGGCCCTGACCACTTATCGCGCTCAGGTGCCGATCATTGTGGGGGTCATGGTGCTGCGGGGGTTGGAACACGCCCGGCGCATTGCCGAGGTGCCCGGAGTGGTTGTGCCGGAAGCGATTTTTGCCGAGCTATCCGCGTATGCAGACCCAGCCGACCAAGCCAAAGCGGGCGTCGAATTGGCTGCCGAGCAAGTGCGTCAAGTCCGCGCTGAAGGTTGGAGTGGACTGTACCTGATGTCGCCAGCAGGGCACCAGCCGGTACTAGAGGTACTCAAGCGGGGTCTAAACTGAACGCACGTTGCACAAACCGCCCGGCAGCATGTAGGGGCGACCGGCCGGTCGCCCCTAAAATTCTGCGATTATCTGCGTCCATCTGCGGATCATCTTGTGAATTAGGCAGCAGGCTCAGCGCAGAATTTGCGCTGTACGAAACGCAGCGCAGATTGGTAGTTGTCGAGTCGCCCTTCCAACTGAGCATCCTCGACCGCGGCGAGAATTTCCCTAAACAGAGGCCCAGGCGCAAAGCCCAAGGCGATTAGATCGTCTCCGGTGAGCAAAGCCGGTGGGCGCAGATGTTCCTTTTTTAAGGCGGCCAACTGCTCTTGGCAAAACTCGTACAGGTCGAGCTTGCCGTGGCTGGCCAAGCAATCGGCGCGGTGCAATTCGAGCAACTCGGGAAAGTGCGGCTCGCGCAACAGGCGCACAAGCGTACTCGAGCGCATCTGGCGCACATGGCTTATCCGCATGTGGTCGGCCACGAGCGTGCCGATGACCCGCCGCGCTTCGTTGGACATCCGCAGCCGCCCGCAGATCGCCGCCGCCATTTGGCCCCAATCGCGTCGTGGCCGTGGAAGCGGATGCGCTCGGCTCGCACCATAGTAGATGGTTTGCCAATGTCGTGCAGCAACGCACTCCAAGCCAGCTCAGCCGACGGCTCGTCGAGATGATCAAAGAGAAGCTGGACATGGGTCCACACATCGCCTTCGGGATGGAATTCAGCGTCTTGCGGCACGCCTCGCATGGCCGCGACTTCCGGCAGCACGGCTTGCAGCAGGCCCGACTGATCCAAAAGGCGCAAGCCGCACTTGGCCCCCCCCTCGGTCAACAGCAGGGTTAGCTCGTCGCGGATGCGCTCGGCACTGACGCTGGCAATGGACTCGACCTGAGCACAGAGCACATCCCACGTCGCGGGTTCGATGGTAAAGTCGAGCCGAGCGGCAAAGCGCACGGCCCGCAACAGGCGCAGATGGTCTTCAGCAAAGCGCGCGGCCGGGTCGCCGATGGCGCGGATGACCTTGGCGTCGAGGTCGCGCTGTCCGCCGACGTAATCGAGCAGTTCACCGCTCTCCGGGTCGTAGAACAAACCGTTGATGGTAAAGTCGCGGCGCGCGGCATCGGCGCGGGCGTCGGCTGGCTCGATGGATGCGGGACGGCGGCTATCGCGGTACGGGCCGTCGCGACGAAAGCGCGCTACCTCGTAGTCGCCCTCGTCGAGCACCACCAATGAGATACCAAACTGCGCGCCCACCGGCACCGTGTGCTCAAAGAGTGCAGCCACCTCTTCTGGCCCCGCATCCGTAGCTACATCCCAGTCCTTAGGCACGCGTCCCAATGCCAAGTCGCGCACGCAACCACCGGCTAGCAGCGCTTGGAAGCCAGCCCGGCGCAAGGTCTCGACAACGCGCAGTGCCCCAGCGTCTATATCCGCGTCCATCCTACTCAGCCACTTTAAAACTCTCGACCCGACTCACCGAATTCTCAATCCCCTCGGCGTGCGTACTGGCCACAACCTTCCAGTAGTACACTTGTCCGGGTTCGAGCGCGACCAAGCCCCCATCCTTAATGCGACCGGTAAATACGGCCGTGGTATCGCTAGTCAGCGGTATGTCTGACACTTCGCCACTGGTCAGTGAGGTAGTGACGATCACCCGGAATGCGCGCGCCTCGGGCAAGCGATTCCAAGTAAAGGTCAACGGTGCCGCGGCTTCTTCTCCGGCGACCGGGACCAACGGCACCGGCGAGGGTAGTGCGACGTCGCTTACTTCCTCGGAGGCCTTGCTTTCCTTGCCGCCGAGATCTATCGCCGTAATTCGGTAGTAGTACACCGTGCCCACCGCGATCTCCGCGTCGATGAAGCTCGGCCCCGACACCTGCATGAGCAAATGCCCAAGGGTCGGCGCGAAACCCTGCTCAGTCGAGCGATAGACCCGGTAACCTGCGAGATCGGTCTCCGCGTTGTCAGCCCAATCGAGTGCGATGTCGAGCTGGCCGAGTACTTCGAGGTGATGCGCAACGGCGCGCACCGCGATCGGCCGCTGCGGCGTCAAGCTGTTGAGGGGCTGGCCGCTGACGGCATTCGAGGGGCTGCTCTCGCCGCCGCCGTTTATCGCGGTTACTCGATAGGTGTACTCCAGCTCGTATCGTAGCCCCTGATCCTTGTATCGGGTCTCAAACGTGGAGTCAATGGCCACGGTCGCGTCGTCTCCGACCGAGCGATAAACGACGTAGAGCACCTCGCCATCGCCCTCGACAGCCTGCCAATTGAGCCATACCTCGCCATCGCCGATGCGCTCCACACTTAGCGCGCGCGGTGTCTGCGGAGAATCAATGGGCGCGACGGGACTGGTGCCCTTTTCGCCCTCGTCGCCGCAGTGCCACAACCCAACGACGACGGCAATCCATGCAAATTTTAGGCGTTTCATGTTTTTCTACCTCCCCAGATAGATTAATCGCCTCTCAGCCAAAAGTACCATTAGCCGCCCAAAATGGGCAAGCACTTTTGACAAGTAGCTGTCCTGAACTTATTGTGTCGCTATGTTATCCTTGCTCTACGGCCTCGTCCGCATCGCCCTGTGTGCGCTGGTGCCTTTGGGGGCTGCTGGCGTACTTTTTTTGCTTGAGTACCGAACCCAATACGTGGCCCGCTACATCGGTCAATACCTGATGCAGCAAAACTCCAAACGCCAGCCAGGAGGTGCGCTCTGGCAGGGCATTCTCGCCAGCCGGCAGACTCGCATGGCCCTATCCGACTCGCTGGCCGAGGTGCCGCTAGAGCCGCGCCAAGCCCCGCTGCCGGTCTTGCAAAACCACTACCAACTTCAGTACCACGGCACCCACGCGGCGTTCTTTGCGGTCGCACGGCGCGACTCCGCCCTTCAGCCCGATCTCCTCAGCCCGGAAAACCTACGCGAACTCGCCTATTCCCTGCAGATCTACGAGCAGGGCCGCTTGTTGCTAACCCAAGCTATCGTACCCGACCACGGTTCGTATCTCCGCGCCCTCGTCGGCGCGCAAATGGCCCTAGAAGACGGTTCGCTCTTCTACCAGCTTCACAAGTCCCTGCTGGCAAAAGACGAGCCCGAGGCTTGGACTTTTCTGAGGATGAAAGAGGAAGACATGGCCTACTGGCGTCAGCATTTAGCGCCGCTTTTGGGTCCTGACCCTGAGCGTGCGCAAAGCGATGCCGGGCCGGTCATCACAGCCGCCCTAGCGGAGGTCGTGCAAACGCGGGCCGATTCGCTGCGCCAGGGCGAGAACAAGCATCTACTCACAGCCTGGGACAGCGCAGACGGCTTTGAACTGCGTCTGACCCGCACTGGAGACGAAGACCAATTCGCCGCGTACGCACTCGTGCTAGGCCAAGAGGCCACAGCGCTCGTGCTTCCGGCCCAGTCCGTGCAACAACACCTCGGATTGGAAGAACAATGAGACGTGCGCTACTCATCGGCGTGGTCTTGGCTGTGTTATTCATCTTGGCGGGTGGGGC
>JAJEEZ010000474.1:0-4028 GCA_022820705.1 Candidatus Latescibacterota bacterium
GAGCAGGAACGGCCGCTGGCCAATGGGATCAGCCCGATTCGCGGCATGGACTGGTCAACTTTTGTGCCGGGCGGGGTCTCAGTCAGTGGGCAGCAGGCGCTGACCGCCGGAATCGTCTCGCTGTCGTTTGTTACTGTCAACGACGCCCGCTACATCGTCGATACCCCGTTCGATACGCCCAAGCGGATGAATATCGACAATCTGGTCCGCCAAAGTCGCCTGCTCAACGCCATGCTGGCACGGGCCGTCAACGACGAGGACCTGTTTGCCGACCTCGAAGACTTTGGTCCCGTGCTCAAGGACAAATTGCGCTCCCTGCGGGTCAAGGTCCGCTCGTTTCCGCGCCGCAGTCAAGTGCCGGACCGTCCGATCGCCGACGCCATTGTCGTAGTGGATCCTCGGTTCAAATCGCACAAGGGCATGCGCTGGGCACAGTACCACCTCACGGACGACCAAGGCGTCGCCGATATCGCCGGCTTGCGGACGGGGGCCTATCCCGTAGCGGCCTACCAAGTTAATCCAGCGACCGGGGCGATCGTCTATGCGCCCGACCTTTCGGAGAGGGCGCAAAAGTTCAGCGGTGGGGTCGTGAACGAATGGATGATCGACAGCAAAATTCGCTGGAATACTAACGAACAGCTCATCGTCGTATTTCCCACTATTTCGCGGCCCTTCTACAGCATGATTGACCCGCGTTATCTCCGGTCGTTCAAGGGGATCAAGATCGTCGACCAGAGCGGGGTGGCCCCTAAGCAGTTCGGGCTGGCGCGGGGAGCTGACGACGCCGAGGCCGTCGGTGTGGTCTTTGGCCCGCTGGACGCGGCCGAGGATGACGGCATCAAGATGATCATCGACAACCGCATGCTCTTGCTCAACAGTGAGGGATACGAAGACGAAGAGCAGGCGAGGGGACGGGGCTACGTGCTCAGGGAGGAATCGCTGGTCCGCACGGGAATGCTGGCCGTCGAGGACATGTGGCAGCTCAACGAGGCGCGGCTGCGCACCTTGCGCGAACACGCCATTGAAAATCAACGCCTAGCCCGGTTGCACCAGCGCGGCAAGAGTCTGATCGAAAAGGCGCACCAAGCAGAAGAGGCCAAGGATTGGGAGCGCTATGTCGGGCATGTCCGGGCCGCGCTGGGGGTGACGTCGCGAGCGTACCCAGAAGTGCTACAGACGCTCAACGACGTTATCAGCGGGATGGTGTTTTTTCTCGCCTTGGTCATCCCGACGGCCTTCTTAGGCGAGCGGTTGCTGTTTGCGGCAGCCGATATTCGCTGGCAGCTAGCCGGATTTGGGGGATTGTTGCTATTGATCTGGTTCGCCATTTCCCAAGTTCACCCGGCCTTTGACATCGCCGAACCTCTGGTGATCTTGCTGGCCTTTGCGATCATGGCGATGGCGGCGTTTGTACTATCGATGATTAGCGCCCGCTTCAACCGCTATATGAAGGCCTATCAGGCGCAGGAAGCCCACGTCCACGAGACCGATATCAGCCGCGCCAGTGCCAGTTACGCGGCCTTTATGCTCGGCATTTCCAATATGCGGCGGCGCAAGCTGCGCACTGGGCTGACCTTGCTGACCTTTGTTCTGCTCACCTTTTCGGTGCTCTCCTTCATCTCGTTCAACACCCAGATCCGCTACATGGCCTTTGCGATGGACCACGAGGGGACTTACGAAGGAGTGCTGATCCGCGATCGCAATTGGAACGTGCTGAACCGCCCGACGCTCGACTACGCCCACTCCCATTTCGCCGCTGAGGGAGTGGTCGTACCGCGAAACTGGTACGTCGCCTTTGACGACGAGCAGAAGAAGTACATTGAAGTCCTCAGCGATACTTCGGTGGTGCGGGCGACGGGGATGCTGGGGCTGATGCCAGAGGAAGTGCGCGTCACTGGCATCGATCAGGCACTGGTGGGGGGGAGCTTCTTCACGAGCGAGGACGAGGCGTCCTGCCTGATGGCCGAGGGTATGGCCGAGGCGTTGGGCATTGGGCCGGCAGAGTTGGGTACGGCGACGGTGCGGGTATTCGGTCGAGATTTGGTGGTGCGGGGCGTGTTTGATCCCGATCTCTTTGAAGATATTCGCGACCTCGACGACGAACCACTGACGCCGGCGGATTTCCAGATGTCGAGTGCCCAAGCACTCGGGCCGGTGGCCCAAGACAATATGAGCATCGCCGTAGATGAATCCGCGCTCGATATTCGTCCCTTCATCCACCTAGAATCCGACAACGTGCTGGTCTTGCCCTATGGAACGCTGCGGGAGGCCGGGGGCATGTTGCGCTCAGTGGCGGTGCGGATGGAGGATGGGGAGCGCGGACAGGAAATGGTCGAGGACTTTCTTTTGCGTCTGGCCATTACGCTTTTTGCTGGTCTGCAGGAGCCGGGCGAATCCGCTATTAAGGTATTTTCCTACACTTCGATTGGGCTGACCGATGTCGAGGGTTTGGGGGCCTTGGTGATACCGATGTTTATCGCCGCGCTGATTGTGCTCAATGCGATGATGGGGGCCGTTTATGAGCGCTTCCGCGAGATCGGTATTTATTCGTCGGTGGGATTGGCACCGCTGCACATTGCCTTGCTTTTCGTGGCCGAGGCATGTGTCTATGCGATTATTGGCGTTACCTTGGGCTATATTCTCGGCCAGAGTTTGGGTAAACTACTCATAGTGCTGGATCTGCTGCAGGGAATAAGCCTCAATTACTCGTCGCTGGCGGCGATTGTCTCGGCGCTGCTCGTGATGGCCGTAGTCTTGCTTTCGACTATCTATCCGGCTAGGGTGGCGGCCCGCACGGCTGTGCCCGATACGGTCCGGCGCTGGACGCCGCCTGACCCTGATGGAGACCGCTGGGAAATGGAGTTTCCCTTTATGGTCAGCGAGGGGGAAGTGCGGGGCCTGTGCGGATTCTTGGCTGGGTACTTCAGCGCCTATAGCGAGGAGTCCATCGGCGACTTTTACGCCGAAAAGGTCCAGTTAGTTGAGGAAGCCGGCGAGGGCGGGCCGGAGTACGCCGTGCAACTCCTGCTGTGGCTGGCACCATTCGACATGGGAGTGAGCCAGTTTATGCAGCTCGAATTTTTGCCCACCGAAGTCAAATCCGTCTATACAGTGGAGATTTACATTCAGCGGATCAGCGGTCAGGACACCTTCTGGCAGAGGGTCAACTACCGCTTTATCAATGGGTTGCGGAAAGAGTTCCTGCTCTGGCACACCCTCGCCACAGAGTCTAAGGCCCACCACCGCGGAGTCGCCGAGAAGATGTTGGCCGAGTCCGCAGAAGTTGAGCAAGTGGAATGATGGAAGCGTTTTTTCAAAGACTGTCTGCGTCTTTTCAGCAGCTATTTGATCGCAAACAAAAAAAGGAGCGCCAATGGGGTGAGGTCGATGAATACCGCGACTTGCTCCAAGCGCCCGACCGCTTTGAGGAGGGCTTTACGAGCCGTACCATTATCGGTGTGCTCTTCATCTCGCTGATTATGACCCCGGGCGAGATGTTCCTCGGGCTGTACGCGGGTATCGATATAGGCGTGGCGGCGCAATGGGTGACGGTGATCCTCTTTTTAGAGGTCTCGAAGCGATCATTTGCCGCGCTCAGGCGCCAAGAGATCTACCTGTTAGTGTACGTCGCCGGTGCCTTGATCGCCGGCGGAGAGGGCGCGTTCCTCGGCTTGCTCTGGCGTCAGTACTTTGTGACCTCGGCCGAAGCCGAGCTATTCGGGATAGCGCACCGCTTGCCGTGGTGGTGGGCACCCGCGCCCGATTCGGAGGCCATTGCCGAGCGCACCTTTATTCATCGCGACTGGCTGGCCCCGATCCTGCTGTTGGTGGTCGGGACGATCATGGGCCGCATCGCTTGGTTTACGTCCGGCTACATGCTCTTCCGGCTCACTTCCGACCGCGAGCAATTGCCCTTTCCGACCGCGCCGATGTCGGCGTTGAGCGCCATGGCGCTGGCCGAGGATTCGGGTGCCGAGCGGGAGACGTGGAAGTGGCCGGTATTCAGCCTCGGTGCGGCCATCGGTGCG
>JAJEEZ010000387.1:0-5911 GCA_022820705.1 Candidatus Latescibacterota bacterium
TTTGTCGGCGGCGGCTGGACACCACGGCCGATCGGCGGACCGCGCGATCCCGAGACGTTGGACCCGAGCGCCTTGCAAAAGGTGCGCAATATCGATCCGGTGGAGATTGTCCCGGCGGAAGGATGGCAAGACGCGCCCACATCCGCGCTGCCGCCCAAAGAAGTGGCGCTGGTCATCGAACCGCTCAAACGCGGACGGGCGGATATGCGCCGACAAGGCATAGAGGGAACGCCGAAGCATTTCTACGGCCTGATATACGCCTCGGCCGACCAAGGCTACGACCGGCTGCTAATCTGCCGCAGCCGCAATGGGAGTGACCGAGTCGCCGAGCTATCCGTAGGCCAATGGACCGAGTGGTGGAAAGACAGCTTTGAGCTCGACGGCCAAGCGCTTGACGGCTACGTGCGCATGAAGCTAGTCAGCCTGAGCGCAGCAGGCGATGTGTTCGAACTCTTTGTGCCGCAGGTCTGGCCAGCGACCGGGTACACGCAGCCGGAGGAAGTGGCGCAGCAGATCGACGAAAACGTCGGCAATTTCCTGCAGAATCCAGCACGAGACGCTTTGGGCGTAGTCGATGACGCGACCTATTTCGAACTGTTGGACTTCCACCACCAGCGGCTGGCCGAGGTGGCTGCTTACCTGACGGAGAGCAATGACTGGGACGTGCTGTTCATCGAAACCCACGCCTCGGATTACACCAGCCACTTCTTCTTGTCCCAAGCCGACGAGTGCAGCGGGGCCGACGCGCACACGCTGGCGCGCTGCCAAGCGGGCGTGGCCCAAACCTACGCCTCCATAGATGACATGATCGGCCGCGTCGTCGAGCTGGCCGATGACGACACCGTCGTCGCGGTCGTCGCCGACCACGGCGGCACTCCCAACCAGCACCGGCCGGTCGATATCGCCGAGGTATTGGAACAGGCGGGCTTTTTGGTCTATGCAGACGCCGAGAAAAAACAGATCAACTGGCAGCAGACGCGGGCGGCCAATGTGGGGCTGGTCCACATCTTCGTCAATCTCAAGGGACGCGAGCCTACGGGGATCGTCGATCCCAGCGACTACGAGCAAACGCGGCTCGACCTCATCGAAGCCCTCCACGCCTATCGCCATCCGCAGACCGGGCGCGCTCCATTTGCCCTCGCGCTGACGCGGGAAGACGCGGAAATGGTCAATCTGGAAGGCGAACTCGTCGGCGATGTGGTCTATGCCCTGCGGCCCGAATACGACGGCGCGCACGGCAAGCAGCTCCCCTCGGCCACCCTCGGCATCGGCGGCCAGCACTGCACATTCGTGCTAGCTGGGGCCGGCGTAAAGCAAGGGCTAGCGCTCAAGCGCCAAGTGCGAGCGGTGGACGTCGCGCCGACGCTGTGCTACTTGCTAGGCATCCCCATGCCCGAGCAGGTGGAAGGCGGCGTAATCTACGAGGCACTCGAAGACGCGGACTGGCATCTGCGATGAAGGCGGCCTATTACTGCGGCGACCGCACCGTCGAAATAGGCGAGTGCCGAGCACAATCCCCCAGCGCAGATCAGGTGCGGATCGAAGTGGCCTATTGCGGCGTATGCGGCACGGACATCCACATTTACCTAGGCCATCAGGACCGCCGGATCGACATGCCTCAAGTCATTGGGCACGAGATGTCGGGGCGGATCGCAGAAATCGGGGCCGGCGTCGAAGACTGGGCCGTGGGCGATCCGGTCGTAGTGCGTCCCCTAGAGGCTTGCGGCGCGTGCGCGGCCTGCAACGCCGGCAATGGCCACATCTGCCAAAACCTAAACTTCATCGGCATCGACAGTCCGGGAGCCTTCCAAGGATCGTGGACAGTGCCAGCCCACACACTGCACCGTCTGCCTGACGACATGCCGATGACGCTGGGTGCCCTAGTCGAGCCGCTGGCGGTCGCCTGTCACGACGTGCGCTTGGGCGAGGTGGTGCCGGGCGAGAAGGTGGTGGTGATCGGCGGCGGCCCGATCGGCCTGCTCAACGCGTTGGTGGCGCAGCACGCGGGGGCCGAGGTGCGGGTGGCCGAGGTCAATGCCTATCGGCTACAGGCGGCACACGCACTGGGGCTGGAAACCGTCCATCCGCTGGAGGAGGACTTGATCTCCCACGTCGAAGCCTGGACCGAGGGCGCGGGAGCCGACGCAGTCTTCGAGGTCTCCGGCTCGTCGGCCGGGGCCGAGGTAATGACTAAGCTCGCCAAGGTCCGCGGGCGGATCGTGGTAGTAGCGATTTTCGCTGACGCTCCTAAAGTCGATCTCTTTCAATTCTTCTGGCGCGAGTTAAAAATGTGCGGCGTGCGCGTGTACGAACCCGAAGACTACGACCGCGCCATTGAGCTAGCGGCCAGCGGTGCGTTACCGCTCGACGAACTGATTACCGAGCGCCTTCCCTTAGACGCGCTGCCCGACGCCTTTGCCCGACTGACAGCGGGCACGGACGCAGTCAAAATTTTAATCGACACCCAAGGGGAATAATATAGAATGAGCATCTTGGACCTTTTTAAGCTCGACGGCCAGACGGCACTGGTCACCGGGTGCCGCCGAGGCATCGGACGCGGGTTCGCGCAAGCACTGGCCGAGGCGGGCGCGGATATCGTCGGCGTCAGCGCCTCGCTGGAAGCAGACTCCGAAGTCGGCCAAGACATTGCCGAACGCGGCAAGCGCTTCACAGGCTATGCCTGCGATTTCAGCGACCGGGAGGCGGTCCGCGCCTTCGTCGAGCAGGTCAACGCCGAGGTCGGACCAATCGACATCCTCATCAACAACGCCGGTACGATTCGGCGCGCCCCGGCTGAGGAACATGGAGACGACGACTGGGACCACGTCATCGAGGTGAACTTAAACGCGCAGTTCGTGCTGGCGCGGGAATTCGGCAAGCAGATGCTGTCCCGCGGCCGGGGCAAGATCGTCTTCACCGCTTCGGTGCTGACTTTCCAAGGTGGGATCACAGTGCCGGGCTATGCTGCGGCCAAAGGCGGGATCGGGCAGTTGACCATGGCGCTGGCCAACGAATGGGCTGGTCGTGGAGTCAACGTCAATGCCATTGCCCCCGGCTATATCGCCACCGACAACAATCAGGCCCTGCGCGACGATCAGGTGCGCAACGAGCAGCTACTGGTAAGGATCCCAGCGGGCCGGTGGGGCACGCCGGACGACTTAAAAGGCGCGGTGGTATGGCTATCGTCGCGTGCCGCCGACTACGTGCACGGGTCCATCGTACTCGTCGATGGGGGGTGGATGGGCCGCTGAGATGGAAGAGGCTCGTCTGCTAGCATTTTGGGGCAAGACGCTGCGCAGTTTTGACAATTCCTCGGAAACTGTATTCAGTGATACCGAAGGGCAACGTAGCTATAAGCCTGTCCTACATCATTTGATGGATGTCGCTGCCGTCGCCTTACGATGGCAGCAATTGAATCCTACCCGTCTTGAGCGCGAAGCCGCTTTACTGAAAGCGAGTCCAGAGTGCTTAGCCAAGACCACGGCTTTTCTGGCTGGCGTACACGATCTCGGCAAATTTTCACGCGGCTTTCAGGCGAAGGTATCCGAATTGTGGCCAAGGCAGGTCCTTGGCCCGAAGAGAGAAATCTCCGACCGCGGTCCTTGGCGCAACACGGCTATCCTTCTCAGGGCCGAACCAATATCCCAAGAGTTCGCCAGCCTATTCCCTAGCATCCCTTATGATATAGCACCTATCATTGCTGCCATTGCGGGGCACCATGGACGACCGCCCGAGGGACAGGATGAAGTAAACGCCGATCCAGGCAAAGCTCGACGCGACCAGCAGCTTGGTGAGGAATGCGTGGACGCGGCTCATACTGCCTTTTGTATGCTCCGCAACCTGATAGAGCCTCTGCCGCTATCGTCTCTCGAAAAGCAGAAGCAGGCGACGCAGTGGTCCTGGCGCTTGTCAGGGCTTGTCACACTGGCCGACTGGGTTGGTTCGGACCCCGATTACTTCTCTTTTGAATCGGTCGATACGAGGCTGGAGGACTATTGGGAGTGGGCGCTTACTCAGGCCGAAAAGGCCATAGTGGACAAGGGGCTACGGCCTCAGTCCCCGGAGTCCCGTCCGAGTTATGCTAGTTTCGCGCCGCAAGCGGCCCCCCGTCCAAGACCCATGCAGAAACTGGCGGAAAAAGTACCGCTTTTAGACGGAGCGCAGCTATTCATCATAGAAGATACTACAGGTGCCGGTAAGACAGAGGCGGCCATTATGCTCGCGGCCCGGATGATGGCCAAGGGCAAGGGGGAGGGCCTGTACTTTGCGCTGCCGACTATGGCGACGGCCAACGCTATGTATGAGCGATTGGCAAAGACTTATAAAACACTATTTGAAACTTCAGCCGCCGATGACCTCTCACTCGTCTTGGCACACGGCAAGTCAGACCTGTCCAAGGCGTTCCGCGCCATCGTCAACTCTACTGACATGGCTAACGGCGGCGAGGATTCCACTGGCGCATGGCCAAATGGTAGCGAGGATGAAACCACATCCGCCTTTTGTACCAAATGGATTGCAGATAACCGAAAGAAAGCCTTTTACGCAGATGTCGGAGCGGGGACCATCGACCAAGCCTTTCTCTCCGTCCTCCCCAAAAAACATTTAACCTTGCGACAATATGGTTTGGCTGGCCGCATCCTCATCGTTGATGAAGCCCATTGCTTTGATGCCTATATGGGCGAGGAACTCTCCGCGCTGCTGGAACTTCACGCCCAAAACGGCGGCTCCGCCATCGTGCTCTCGGCGACCTTATCTCTGGAGCAGCGCCGCAATATGACAGAGGCGTTTGCCAAGGGCCTCGGCCTGCGCGACCCAGAAGATCTGAGCGATCAACTATGCAGTGAGGCGTACCCGCTGCTCACCTCGGCCACAGTCGGCGGAGTACAGGAATGCGAGTCGGGATTCGATTATGAGTTGCGTCGCAGCGTAACGGTAGAACGCCTGTCCGACCGAACAACCGCTGAGACACGGGCACTCTCCGCAGCAGAAAAGGGAGCAGCCGTGTTGGTCATCTGCAACGCAGTAGATGAGGCCATCGCCGTACATGAGTCGATTGCGAACCAAGTGGATCACCTAGATCGCGTTCACCTGTTCCACGCTCGCTTTGCCCAAGGCGATAGGCAGGACATCGAAGAGGACGTATTGCGCCGATTCGGGAGGGACGCCGACGCGACGGACCGGGCGGGACGCATCCTTGTGGCTACGCAGGTGGTTGAGCAAAGTCTCGACCTCGACTTTGATCTGGTCATTTCGGATCTCGCGCCGGTAGATCTCATAATTCAGCGGGCCGGCCGGATGTGGCGGCATTTGGACGAGCGCCCGCCGAAAAGCCGCCCGATAGACGGCCCCCAAGTGCTTGTTGTCTCACCAGACCCCGATCAGGTAGAAGATGCAAACTGGCTTGAGCCAGTACTCGGCAAGGCGGCCTTTGTCTATCAACATGCCGGCGTGATGTGGCGCAGTGCAAAGGCCCTGTTTGACACTGGACGTATTGACACGCCGGGAAGTTTTCGCCCGTTGATTGAACGCGTTTACACCAATGATGATGTGCCATCGGCCCTTGAAGAAAAGCAAATCGAAGACGAAGGGAAGGAAATGGGCAGCCGCTCGCTGGGCCGGTTCAATGTCGTCAGCTTAGAAGATGGCTACGGTATCCTGCCGACGGAATTGAGCGGCACAGAGGACATCGGCACCCGGCTAGGAGAAAAGACCGTCACGTTGCGCTTGGCTCGCTTAGCGGAAGGGTCTTTTGTTCCACGGTGTGCAGCCGACGACCTCAACAGGGCTTGGGCCTTGTCCGAGATTCAGGTGCGGGAGAAATTTCTCGATAGTGCGTCTCCTCCGACCAAGGATCAGGCCCTGCAAGAGCAGGCTAAAAATGACTGGCCGGAGTGGGAACGCCGCGAGATAC
>JAJEEZ010000549.1:0-7736 GCA_022820705.1 Candidatus Latescibacterota bacterium
GAGGGGTGAGGATGAAGAAGAAATAGGCGACATAGGGTATGTAAAGAAGCATATTTGCCTAGTGAAATTCAACTTGAGGCAACCCTAGTTTATGATCAGATTTAGGGCGTATCTTAGGAGTGGGTTGCGTGGACCGGCCAAGATATCTTTTGAGCACGTGTTGAAGATGGGTATAAAAGGCTCCTTTCACTTTTCCTTTTGCCTATGGAGGTGCCGTCATGTTGAAGATCGCCGTTGTTGGATGCGCAGTGTTATGGAGCGGCCTCGCCGAGGCGGTCAAGTGGGATTTCGACGATGGGACGACGCAAGGGTGGTCCGCCAAAAGAGCGCTTGAATGGGGCGGCCCAAATGAATTTTATCTGTTCCCAGGGGAAGTCGCAGACGGCGTGTGGAAGGTCGATGTCTCGCCCTCGGTGGTCGGGAAGAGGGAGCCTGCGCCGAATGCGGCCTTGATTTCTTATCACATCGGCTACGATTCGCACCTGTTCGACCGGGTGCGAGTCCGGTTCCGCACCCTGCACGATCGCTCTACGACAGGGCGCGTTTGGCTTGCTTGGACCAATGAGCACAACCTCGAGGTACCGGGACGCGATCCTGAAGGGCCACCAGAAAACCGATTTTCGATCCCCTCCATAGACTTCGCGTACACAACCGAGTGGCAGGAAGTCGAATTTTCCCTCTCCGGCCAAGATGAGATCGTGTGGGCGGGGCTCCTACGGGATATTCGGCTGCATTTTGTATTGGATCGAAACGAAGCGGAGGAGCCCCGGTCGGTGGATGAGGTGGTCGGGCATTTTGAGATCGACTGGATCGAGTTGACCGGCCCTGAAGAGCGCTCGCAGGGCGAATTAGCCCCGCCGCCGGTGGAGTATTTTCACTTTGATGATCCCGGTCTTTTTGCACCACCGGTGTTTTATCCGATTACGCCGGGTTTAGGGCACATCGGGGGGAGTGGCGTCTTGACCGACTTAGATGGCGATGGCGACTTAGATCTTTTTTCTACTCGGTTTGCCCCTTATGCGGGTGATCCTCCTTCCGGCTGGAGGCCCGCCTATGGCTGGGTCATGGCCCTCAATGATGGCAGCGGAGCCTTTGAAAGTGCGCGCATCGGATATACCCAAGACTCGGGAGGATTTTTGGATATACTCGCCCACGACTTAGATGGCGATGGCCAAGACGAGATTGCGATTTTTAAGTGGAACGGAGGCGAAATAGAGGTTTGGTCTATCGGAGCTGATCTCCAGGAAGAGGTATTCACCATAAGTTCGGACGACCGCGAAGCGCTATGGGATTTGTACTACAGCAGGTTTGATTCTATGAGAGGGGATTTTGATGGCGATGGGCAACAGGAGATACCCGTGGAGCTTCAACGCAATTCTTTTGAAGGAAACATGGGCCTCGTTGTGAAAAGGCTGTCTGCAGAAGGGGGGCTATCCGAAGAGGTGCTGGAGGTGCTGTATGATGAGCATTTGTTTCTGCGCTCATGGGTGGTGGTGCGCGATTTGAACGCCGACGGAGTAGATGATTGGGTGTTTGTCGGCGGCAACCGGGCATCGGGCTTTGGAGTGTTTGTCGAGTGGGGTGGGGGCTTGAATCCGACCCAAGAAGAGGAGACGCATCGTTTGGCTGGCGATGGGACCGGGGTGTTACCCGGCGATGTCGATGACGACGGCGATCTGGACTTGGTCGTGTTGGATGCTGCCTTGGGCGGTGTGCATGTGCTCAAGAATTCGGGAGTTGGGCAGCCGACGGCAGTGATGACGTCGGCGGTTACTGTGCCGGCGCAGTATCGGCTGGGCGACAGCTATCCCAATCCGTTTAATCCGGCTGTGGTGATTCCCCTTGATTTGGCGACGGACGCGGCGGGGGTTTCGCTGACGGTGTACGACGTGTTGGGTCGTCGGGTGCGGCAGGTGTGGCAGGGGGCACTACCGGCGGGTACGTATCGGTTTATGTGGGACGGTCGCGACGAGGTTGCTAGGGGTGTGGCGGCTGGAGTGTATCTCTATCGGGTCGAAGTGGATGGGCGCGTAGAAGCTAAGAAGATGACGAAGCTGCCGTGAGGGAGGACATGGGCCGATGAGACGGCCAACTTCGGGTCGCATTTGACTTCGGGCAGAAGGGTCAACCGCCGCTAACGCCATAAGTTAGCGGCGGTTTTTTATACTCAGCGCGCCTCTCGTTCCACCAAGGCGCTGATGGCTTCAAGGTCGAGGTCGCTGCCGTCTTGGGGATAGGTGTAGGGCAGGAGCCACCAGTCTTCGGTGAAGGAGGCTTTGCCGCCGGGGGGTATGTCCTCGCGCGGGCCGATCGGCTCTAACTCGCACATCAGATCCTCGTAATACCATATTGAGATGGTCAGTCCGGCCAGTTCGCCGTAGGGGCGATCGGGGTACACTGGATAGCGCTTGACCCACAGCAAGTCGTTGCGGTCGAGATAGGCAAACCACCCGGCTTGCGAGTCCATGCCGAGCTTGGGTCTGAGCGGCGTGGAGAGGACTTCGAGGAAGTTGTCGCGGATGCGGATATTGGGATCTTCAGGGCGGTAGTTGATGACCGGGCCGGGGCCGTACATGACATAGGAATCCGGGAAGCGGCTCGGCGTCAGGGGAATGATTACGATGCCGCCGCCCGTGCCAAAGGTGCGGCTCCAGTGGCCCCAGTGTTTTGCGCTGTCAGAGACGTTTTTGATGGTTTGGGTGACGCTCAAGTGGGTGGAGTCCTCGGCGAGTTGGAAGTCGCGGATGAGTTGGACGCCGGTCGGCTCGTCCTTTTTGCTTATTAGGCGGGCCGAGCGCGGGCCGGTGATTTGGCTTTCCCACTGCCCGAGCCAGAGATCGGGATGAGCGGGGATGATCATTTCCGGGCCGATGTCGAGGCGGCCGCCGGTGGGGCCGAAGCGAGGATCGCCGTCTTCAAAGGTCGCGCCTTCTTGCGCGGGGTCGAGGTAGATGGCGTTGGGGCCTTTGCGCGAGTATTCGAGAACGCGGCCGGCCGATGAGGTGAGGACGACGCGGGTGTGGGCGTTTTCGAGGAGGATGCAGTCTTCGTAGCCGAAGTAGGTGATACGGTCGGTACCGGGCATGTTGGAGTCAGCTCCAGCTTGGGTGGTGGCGAGGGTGAGGAGTAGCAGCGTTAGTCGGCGCATAGTGTGTTTTCCTTATTGATTGGGATTGACGATGACGCGCCCTTGCACTTTGCCCGCTAAGATGTCCTTGCCGAGGCGGGGGACGTCGGCTAAACCGACCTCCGTGCAGATGCGATCTAATTTTTCCAAGGGCAGTGCGGTGGCCAGGCGCGCCCAAGCGGCAGCGCGGCGCTCGGCTGGGTAGAACACCGAGTCGATGCCGAGGATGTTGACGCTGCGCAGCAAGAAGGGGATGACGGTGGTTGTGAGTTGGGCACCACCGGCTAAGCCGACCGAGGCGACGGAAGCTCCGTAGTTCATCTGGGCCAAGACGCGGGCTAAGGTGGTGCCGCCGACCGAGTCGATGCAGGCGGCCCAGCGCGCACTTTCCAAAGGTTTGTTAGACGGCTCGGCCAGGTCCTGACGCGGGATGATGGTCTGGGCACCGAGGTCTTTTAGATAGGGTTCGAGTTCGGGGCGACCAGTGGATGCGGCGACTTGGTAGCCCAGCGAGGCGAGGAGTAAAACGGATAGGGAGCCGACGCCGCCGGCCGCGCCGGTGACGAGGACTTCGCCTTTGTCGGGCGTGAGGCCGTGGGCTTCGAGGGCTTCTAAGGAGATGGCGGCGGTCAGGCCAGCGGCACCTAAGCCCATGGCATTGCGCAGCGTGAGGTCGGCGGGTAGGGGGACGAGCCAGTTGGCCTTGAGCCGTGCCTTTTGTGCGTACCCGCCCCAGTGGATTTCGCCGACGCGCCAGCCAGTGCATAGGACTTGGTCGCCGGGTTGGAACTGGTCGCTCTGGCTGTGGACGACGGTGCCGGCGAGGTCGAGGCCGGGGACGTGAGGATAGGTTTTGACCAAGCCGCCGAGGCCGTTGAGAATCATCCCGTCCTTGTAGTTGAGCGAGGAATACGCGACGGCGATTTCTACGTCGCCGGCGGGTAGGCGGCTTTCGTCGAGTTCTTCGACGAGGGCAGAGTGCTCATGGAGGATGAGTGCTTTGAACATAGCCTTTATAAGATCGAAAGAGGAAACTGAACGCGGACAGACGATCTGCCGGGGGATTATGGTATTGTCTTCGTTTGAAATGCGCAAACTAAACCGCATTGGCCTTACAATCCCCTGATCAGCCTTTGGTCGAAGTCGAATGCGGTGGAGCGGCCGATGCGTATTTGCGCGAAGTCGGGATGTTGTGGATTTAAGAGGAAATTGTGTTCCTGCGGAACGACGGCGCTGGGAACGACGAGCACGGCTGATTCACGAGCGGCGGCCCAGCTAGATCCCATCTCTTGGACGTTTGGCGGCACCGGATCGGACGACCAATTATTGGGTAAGGCGTCCAATGCCAGTACCTTGCACAGGCTGTCGTCAAATTCGACCGGAATGCTCAGATATCGATCAAGAGTTGCGGCGGAGTCGAGGTTGACGAGGATTTCGAGTGTGGCCAATGACAGCGATTCCGCCGTGTAGATGAGAGGGGTGCCCCGGCGATTCCAGCGGCCCCCGAAAAGACGCGCTCCTTCTCCTTCAAAGGCCCGATCCGCAAAGCGCATCTGGACGATGCGCCAAGCCCGGATGATCACGAAAACACGCCGTATTCGAGGCGCCCAAGGAGGTTTTCGACCTCTCGGGCACCTGGCTCAGTGTCGGCGTATTGCAATGGCGTCTTCATGCCGAGGGCCTTCTTCGGCTCTTTGAACCACGCTCTCGCCCGCTCTTGGTCGCCCAAGACTTCAATCGCCCGGTCGTACAGTGCGGCAATGCGGAATAAACGCTCGGATTCATCGGTCTGGAGGCGGCCCTCTTTGCGGCGGCGATTGAGTGTCCGAACCGCGATATTGGCCGCGCTGGCCAACGTCTTGGCCGGTACGGCCATGGCACCTTGAAGGTCGTCAAAAGCGGTCATCGGTAGCCCGCGCTTGAGCTGGCGGATCAGGGTTCCGGTATCTTTGAACGACAGTCCAGCAGAGGCCCCATAAGAAAGTCCGCTGGGGGCATCCGCGCTGATGGTCGAAGCGGCCAAAGGTTTCGCACCTTCGGAGGCCCGAACATAGGTGCCTATGGGTTTATTTTTTTTCTTAGACGATGGAGACATGGTGGGGGCGTCCTCCTTTCCGCGAAGGAGCTAAGGCTATATTGCCATATAAAATAGGCCATATGGCGTTATCGGACAATTCGCTAGTGCCGGCTTCTTTGCGATTTTAGCAATGTTGCGATGAGGATGAAACAACACTATAGACGAATATTTAGAACGTTTATTCCACAGGTATTTCGTCGTTAAAAACTTGAGTGCGTTTCATCAGACGACGCTGGTCTGGGGGGAAGGCGAGGCGGCGGTGCATGGTCGGGCGGTTGTCGAAGAGGACGAGGTCGCCGACTTGCCACTCGTGGGTCCAGACAAAGCGCGGCTGTTCGAGATGGGCGTACAGTTCGCCGAGCAGGGCGTCGCTGTCTTGGCGGCTGAGGCCGACGACGTATTTGGTCAGATGCGGCCCTACATAGAGCGAGCGGCGACCTGTTTCGGGGTGGGTGCGGACGATGGGGTGGGCGATGTGCTCGGAAGGGTTTTGCGCTTCGACGTAGTGGCGATGCACGGCGCGCATGCCCTGGAGGCGGGTTTTCCAAGCGTCGTCGAGCGCTTCGTAGGCGGCGGTGCAATTGCACCACTGGGTCTGGCCGCCCTCCGAGGGAATCTCCACTGCGTAGAGTACCGACAGGGTGCCGGGGCGTTGTAGGTAGGAAAGATCCGAGTGAAAGGGGATCAGCTCGTCGCCTAGTTCGCCGATTGGCTCGCCGTTTTCTTTGACATTGGAGATGAGGAAAATCTCCTTGACTCGCCGCGGGCGCTGCTTGCGCACGTGCGGCACGGGTTTGCCGAAGTACGCAGTGAAGCGCACTTGGTCTTCGTCGCTTAGTTGCTGCTGGCGAAAGAAGACCACGCCGTAGTCGAGCAGTGCTTGGCGCACCTGCGCGACTTGGGCGGGCGCGAGCGGTGCGGACAGGTCGCAGCCTTTGATCTCAGCGCCGAGTGCGCCGCCGGTGGGGGCGATTGTTATATCATAGGCCATTTGAAAATCTCGCGTACGCCCCAAACAACGTCATCCCGCCATCTGCGTTCATCTGCGGATACTTTGCCCCCATGCGACCATCGCCGGAGGGTTTCAGACATTGCAGACCTCAAAAGCGTGTTCGAGTGAGTCAATGGCATCGCCCTTGGGCCGGTACTCGTGGCCGACATAGCCGTCGTAGGAAGTGGTGGCGATGGCCTGCATGATCGGCGGGTAGTAGATCTCCTGCTGGTCGTCGAGGTCTTGGCGACCGGGGTTGCCGGCAGTGTGGAAGTGGCCGATGCAGTCGATGTGGTCGGTGATGTTGCGGATGAGATCTCCTTCCATGATCTGCATGTGATAGATGTCGTAGAGGAGCTTGAACCGGGGCGAACCGACGGCCTGACAGAGGGCTACGCCCCAGGCGGTGCGGTCGCACTGGTAGTCGGGATGGTTGACGCGCGAGTTGAGCAATTCCATGCAGAGGGTGATGCCTTTTTCCTCAGCGACTCCGGTGACGCGGCGCAGGCCGGCGACGCAGTTGGCGAGGCCCTCTTCTGAGGATCGGCCTTCGCTGTTGCCGGAAAAGCAAATCAGCGAGGGAATGCCGTGCTCAACGGCAAGGTCGATGTTGGCGAGCAGCTCGTCTTCGATACGATCGTGGTTTTCGGGCTTGTTGAGGCCGTCAGGTAGAGAAGCGTGGCCGGAGACGATGGCGATGGCGAGGCCGTGATCTTGGATCAGCGGCCAGTGCTCTTGGGAGGCCATCTCTACGGATTGGTAGCCGATGCGGGCGGCGGCCGCGACGAGTTCCTGCGGACTGAGGCCGCTACCGGCGAAGGGATTGAAGCAGACGGATTGTTTGATGGCAGGCATAAAGCTAGGCTCCTGTGCCGAACATTTCGGCGACCGGGGTAAAAGGGGCATCGAGTTCGAGTGGGTACATGGGACGCTGGCAGACGCGGTGCCCAAGAGTGGGCAAGTTCGCGCTGGTCGAGCCAAGGGCATCGATGTTGAAGTTTATCTCGGCCCATTCGTCAAAAAAGTGCCACTGGCAGTGCGGCGACTTGATGACGATGAGGTCGTAGTCCTTGGGGTTGATGTCGTGGGCGATAAAGACCGAGCGGTCGATAAAGGGCACCGAGCGGCTGACGCAGACGATGGTGATATTGTCGCTTTCCAGCACGGCTGTAGGCCCGGCGTGCTGGGGCGTGTTCCAAGATTCGCAGAGATATTCGCCGTCGCCGAGTTGGGTGACTTCCACCTCTAGGTCGAGCGGAGCAAAGCGCGAGTCGAGCGAGCCGCCCAAAACCACGTGGATACGCTCGCCTAGCCCGGCGTCGTGGGCCATGAACGCGGCGGGTGCATCCACTAGCGGCGCGAGCACTTGGCCGGAGTAACCACTGGCGTGCAGGGCTTGGAGCAGCACGTTGCTGTCGCCGGTCGCGCCCGAAGAGGGGGCATCGGCCGCGTCGGTGAAGAGCACTGGCCCGCTGTATTGGGGAGCTTGGGCGACGGCGTCTTCGACTGATACGAGGTCGGGCTGCATGAGGGCGCGCCGT
>JAJEEZ010000156.1:0-6574 GCA_022820705.1 Candidatus Latescibacterota bacterium
CGATATTGGCGTGAGAGTTCCGGAATTTCCGGCTGCAGCTCACCGGATGTGCGGCGCAAAACCGAGCCGTTGTTCGGAAATGTATATGGCAGCGAGTGCGAGCGCCCCGAGTACGCCGGAGGTTCAGGCTCCTTTACGAAATTAGGCCAGGTGCTACCTCCGGCGGAGCGCGATCCTTGAAAACGCACGAGCGCAAGGGTCTGCCGGGCGCGTGTCATGGCCACGTAGTAGAGCCTGCGCGGCGCATCCGGGTCCTCGCCTTTATCAACTTTGTCCCAGCCTCCATCAAGCACGGCCACATGGTCAAACTCCAATCCCTTGGCGCGGTGCGCGGTCAACAACAAGAGCCCGCGCTGGCGGCGGCGTACGTCTCGTCCCCACTCGGCCAACCACTCGATGAAGTGATCCACCGGCATTTCCGCATCGCTAGTTTCTAGGGAGAACTCGTCCAAGGCTTGCCGCAGCAGGTCATTCCATGGACCGGGCGTTTGCACATCCAGCCAGCCCCTCAGATCAGCACTGCCCACGATCCGAGTCTCCCGTCCGCCCAGCCATTCAACAAGCGTTCGGGTTTCTCGCAGATGCCAGAAGCTCGGGATTTCTTCGTTCCCCATCTGCGCTGGGATACGATGGAGTTCACAGAATGCGCGTACCGAATCCAGATATTTCCATTCGCGTGCGATCACCGCACATGTGGACCAGTCCCAGTCCGGCGAAAGGGCGGCGAGACGCTGCAACTCTGCCATCGCAACTTGCGCCTGCGAGATCGGATCGTGCCGCGCCGACAAAACCTGCACCCGACCTTGAGCGACCGAATCCAGCTCGCACCAGTCGCCGCCGGGCGGATTCTTCGTACGCGCCCGGTCGATGCTGATAGGATGTCCAGTTTTCATCCTCTGTCGAGCTGGCTCGATCAACTCATTGGCCGCTTCGATGATGTGGCCGGTGGAACGGTAGTTGTCGATCAGGTAGGTGGGCTTCGGCCCGTAATCCGCCTCAAAACGACGGATAAACTCCACCGAAGCACCGTTGAAGGCGTAGATATTCTGATCGTCGTCGCCTACTGCGAAGAGAGTGAGCTTGCGATCCTCATCCTCTAGGGTCCGTCCGGCCAAGGCCGCTATCAACTCGTATTGATCCGCACCGATGTCTTGGTATTCATCCACGAGTATCCAGCGGAAGCCCGCGAGGAGCCGTTCCCGCTGATCGTCCGCTTCCTCCGGCTCCAGACCCTCTCCGCGCAACAGTGCCACTGCTTGGCGCAACACCTCCCGAAATGCACCGTCGTCAAGTAGCTTCCTTTCCCGCTCCTGAAAACTAACTCCGACCAGCCGCATGGCCAGTGCGTGACAAGTAAGCACGGTTACTCCGCGGGCATCGTCGCCGATCAAATCCATGAGGCGTCGCCGGATCTCGACCGCCGCGTGCCGGTTGTAGGCCAAGGCTAGGATGCCGCGAGGATTCTCGCGCTTTACGCGCACTAGGTAGGCGATGCGATGCACTAGCACTCGCGTCTTGCCGGAACCGGGACCAGCGAGTACCAGCACGTTTGTCTGCTCCCGATCATCCGCGACGATGCGTTGCTGGATCGGATTCTTCAGGCTTTCGACGATGTCCCGCCACGATTCGGGAGTGGTTTCTCGCGCAATCTCCCGGTCCCGCTCTGGCAACCAACGGCGGAGGAAATCCTCCTCCTTCAGGCTGAAGTAGTCAATAGCCAAATGCAGAGCGTCGGCCATGTCGTCGCGGCCCCGCTCCGCGAATTCCGCCATCACGTGAATTTGCCGCACCTGCCCCTTGTAATGGAGATCGAGCGGTGCAAAGTCGGCGTTGGCAAAGCCGCGCCGCGCCTCCTCCAGCCGGATGGTCATGGCCGGACGGAATACCGCCAAGCCCTTGTGAAGGCGGATGACCTCCTGCTCGTGTAGCCATAGGAGGGCGCGGTCTAGCAGTTTCTCAGGGTTCCTGCTCTTCAGAAACAGGTCGGACGTGATAGCTTCCAACAGCTTGCCGAGGGTGGTCTCTGCCAGCAGGTCCGTGCCCCGACTTCCGGGCGGCAAACAAGCGAGCAAGTGATCCAGTAGGAGTTTCGCTCCATCGCATCGACGCGACGCGAGCTCCTCCAACGCCGACCACTCGCGCCGCAACGTCACCTGCACAGTCTCCGCATCCCACTGTCGTACCCCGAGGCTACCGGCGTCGCCCCCTTCACCACGCCCGTCGCGGGCGATACTGCCGAGAATGCGCTTTAGCTTTTCCGGCAGCGGATCGGTCACCCCTACATCTCGCAGTTTTTGCGCGGCGAAGCGCAAATGCAGGGGCCACGTCTCTCCCTTACCCATATCCGGTGCCGCCTCGCGCATCTGCGCGATCAGGGCGACCTCCAACTCCGCCGCCTCATCAAAGCGCTTCCGCGAGTTGCGCTCTACCCCCGCGTGGACGAAGGCAGTCAACGCCGTATCGTTGCTGGCGATGCCTAGCTGTTCCAAGTCGCGGAGAGCACCGCGCACACCTTCGGCACTCAGACCGGATACGCCCATTAACTCGTCGGTGGAGATGCCCTCGTCGGGATCGGCGTCGATCAGCGTCTCGGCTATTTTAACCAGCCGTCCCCGATAATCGTCGGGCACGGACGCCTTCGCCAACCGATTGCGTGCTTCCTTCACCGAATCCACCCGAAGAGACGAAGGGAACACCTGCACTCGGTTCTCCTCCCTAGTCAGCAGTACCGCCTCCTCAAGCCAAGAGACAGCAGTCCGCACGCGGGTATCGTCGGTGGCGGAGTCCCGCTCAAAGACCTTTTCCTCATCCTCGCCTAGAATCTCGCCGGCAGTAGCCACGACCTCGCCACTCAGCCGCTTCTTCCGATCCAGATTACGCAGTGCTCTCAGAACGCCGTGAATCTCTCGCCGAGTGAGCCGCGAACGCGCCGATAAGCGAAACTGCCACTCCACGTCATCCGTCGCATAGAGCAGTACGCAACGAGCCACCTCACGGTCGCGTCCAGCGCGGCCTGCCTCCTGCATGTAGTTTTCTAGCGACCCCGGGATGTCAGCGTGGATCACCAATCGCACGTCCGGCTTGTCAATGCCCATACCAAAGGCATTGGTGGCCGCGATCACGCGCAGCTCACCGTCGATAAAACGCTGCTGCACATTCTTCTTGGTCTCCGGCGATACACTGGCATGGAAGTAGTCTGCCGCAACTTCCTTGTCCTGTAGGAACGCTGCTACCTCTTCGGTCTGCCGTTGCGTCGCACAATAGACGATGGCACCGTCGGACGTCTCCGGCGGCAGGTCGTTCATCAGAAGTTGGTAGATGGACGAGAACTTCTCTTCCCCGGTCGTCGGCACCACCGTAAAATCCAGATTATCGCGACGGGCACCGCCGTCAAAAACCTTGAGTCCTGCGTCGAGCTCGTCCTGGAAATACTGCTTCATCTCCGCCACCACGTCGGGCTTGGCGGTTGCAGTCAGGCACAGCACCGGTGGAATCGGGTTCTGTCCGGCCCTTTCGCGGATGAAACGTCCCACGTAGCGATAATCTGGCCGAAAGTCGTGTCCCCACTTCGACAGGCAATGAGCCTCGTCCAGCACCCAAGCCCCGATCTCTCGTTGATCGAGCGCACGGCGCACGGTGGTGCTGCGCAGTTGCTCCGGCGAGATGATGAGAATGCCGGCGTCGCCTAGACGCACCTGATCGAGCGCTTCGGCCCGCTCCGGCATCGACAGTAGCCCATTGATAGTCACACAGCAGTCAATGTTCTGTTTGCTAAGGCCCGCTACCTGATCCGCCATGAGCGCTACCAAGGGCGAAATCACCACCGTGAGAGTGCCAGTCTTGTCGTAGCGAGACAGAGCCGGGATCTGGTAGCAAAGCGACTTGCCGGTGCCGGTGGGCAGAATGCCCAAAACGTGCTCCCCGGCCATTGCCGCCTCGACGATGGCCTGCTGCATAGGGCGACCTTCCTCGTCCACCGGCTCCGGCCGGAAATCGTCAAAGCCGAACCACCGCTTAAGCTCCTTGCGAGCGTCATGTCGCTCCCGGCACCAATCGCAGTCCGCCTCACCGCAGGATATATCCCGTAATCGGCGAACCAACTCACCGGCTGCTGGAAACTGATGTCGAACCCACGGCGGCATCACGGAATTGCCGCCGGAAACTGACAGCCAAGCCAGCGCGTACGCTAGCGGCCAACCGCTTTGGGCGGCATTTTCAAGAACATCCCGATCGTGATTCTGACAGGCTATGCCCGCAAACCGCTCATGGATCGCCGCCTTCGCTGCTGCGTCGGTTGGCCGGGGCGCGTCCCGTATATCAGCGAAAACGGAATCGAATCCTGCGCCGTCAGGTCCCGTCCCGGTCAGCCAATGCCACGCTTCGAGCAAGCCACACGGCGCATCGCGTAACGCGGTTTGCTGATCGTCGAAGACACCTAGCGCGATCCGAGCGTCGAGTTCCGGATCGTTCACTCGCCCGCGTTTGAGCTGTCCATCCTGATAGTGCTTGACGAGGTGGTGATAGGGATTGCGAGGAAAGGCGAGGGGGTTGAGCCGCAGCGTATCCACTGCCGGCAGCTTCAACAGCCGGAGATCGGGCTTTGCTGCTTTCAGGTGGGGCAGATCGAAATTGATCAGGTTGTGGCCGAGCAGAAAGTCCGCGCCCCCAGCGAATTCGTCGAGCTCTGCCAATACTGCCGCTAAGTCGCCCCCTTGGAAAACCACAGGTTGATCAACATCTAGGCGTACCGCGGCGAAGGCATGAATGCGGCGATCCTGTTTACCGACTTCAAGGTCGAGCGACAGGCAACGAGACGAAAAGTTGGAGTCCATGTTCAATAACCAGTGTATTAGCCGTTTAGCCGTTGCTTTGCCTTGCTTCAAGTAACCTACGCAATTGCCCCACTACATAAAAAGGCATGGGCCAAATTACGCGCCTGATCGTCCCGGTCAATATGGGCGTATTTCAGCCGCTGACCGATCAGTAGCGGCAGGCGGGTGAACACCTTGCGCAGCCGGTCGGGATCGGCTCTGCGCGCGTACTTGCCAAAATCCTCATAAAAACCTCGCGTGAGACCGTCGCCTTTAGGCGATGGAGGGATAGCAATTCAATCGGCGAGAGGGGGCTTGCCCGCCTTTAGCCGGTTGAAATCTGTTGTAGAAAGGTTGACACGGCTTCTTGTAGAGACTGTATTTATCTCTATGAAGAAGGTGATACAGATACAGCTTAAGCCTACCCCTGAGCAAGCGGCTGCGCTGGAGAAGACGATGCGTCGATTCAACGAGGCGTGGACCTGGCTGGCTGTTCGCGCTTTTGAGCGCAAGCTGGCCAATCGCTTTGGCTTGCACAAGCTGTATTACTACGAACTGCGTGAACGCTTTGGCCTGCCAGCTCAGATGGCCTGTCTGGTATCGGCCAATGTATCGGCCGCCTACAAGCGGGACACCGCCAAGCCAGTGTCCTTTCGTCCCTTGGCGTCGATGCCCTATGACCGGCATCTGCTGCTCTACCAAGACCTGACTACGGTCTCCATGTCCACGTTGGATGGGCGCATCAGCCTGCCGATGGTCATGGGTGCCTATCAGGCCGAGCAGTTTGCCCAAGTCAAATACTACGCCGAACTGGTGCATCGCAAAGACGGCAAGTGGTTCCTTATGGCCGTGGTCGAGACCGATGACCTGCCGCCGCTGGATACCGACGACTTCCTCGGCGTTGATCTGGGGGTCGAGAACCTTGCCACGGACTCCGACGGACAACAGCACTCGGGCGACGACGTAGAGCAGGTGCGCGTCAAGAACCAGACGCTCAAGCAAGCCCTTCAATCGGCGGCTGATTTGGCGGCTAATGCTCGGAAGCGCAAGCGCATCCGTAAGAAGCTCAAACGTATCGGCGATAGAGAAGCACGCTTTCGCCGCAATACCAACCACTGTATCTCTAAGCGAATCGTTGCGAAGGCTAAAGGCACTCTGAGAGGGATCGCCCTCGAAGACCTCAAGGGCATCCGACAGAGAACCCGGTTTCGCAAGCCGCAACGTAACCGCATGGATAGCTGGGGATTCGACCAGCTTCGCCAGTTTGTCCGCTACAAGGCGGAGCAAGCCGGCGTACCGCTCAAGATTGTCGATCCCAAGCATTCCTCTCAGATGTGTTCGCAGTGTGAACATGTCGAAGCGGCTAATCGCTCCTGTCAAGCTCGGTTTCGTTGTAAGCAGTGTGGATATGCCGTCCATGCCGATTACAACGCCGCCCGGAACATCCGGGCAAGGGCTCTTGTCAGCGAGCCTATAGTTTCAAGCTACTCCGCTGCGGCGGGGTAGCTTAGGGACAAGCCGCTCGCTTTAGCCGGCGGTGGTTGACTCCTCTACGCACATAATACAACCGTGATAAAATTCTTATACGCATATTTTTATAGGGTTAAAATATACGTGTGCCATACCGCGAAAAACTTTCGCAGATGCACCGCCTAAAGGCGCTAGTGCTAAACCGCACTCCAGTCCCAATCGACGCTCTAGCCCAACACTTTTCTTGGCAACCTTCTTGACAACGCCTTCACCTTTTCACTACCCTTTTCGGC
>JAJEEZ010000050.1:0-5219 GCA_022820705.1 Candidatus Latescibacterota bacterium
GCCCCGCGCTCGTACGTCGTCCTTTTCGGCGGCGGCAATCCGTCGGAGTTCACCGTCCCCGTCTATACCGACGACGGGCGCATCGGCGATGGCCTGACCAACAGCGGCGAAGCCATCTACCTGATCGATAAAACCGGCTATCTCGTCGCCCGCGTCTCTCACGCTACTTGGCCCGACGACCAGTCTATCGTCCGCACTTCACTGGAATACGACGCGTTTGTCCCACACAAAACCGCCTCGCCGACCCAAGCTCCTTTTTCTCCCGGACGCGCTATAGACACGCCACCCGATTCAGTGTCCGCAATAGCTAAAATGGCATCTGCAACATCGCTCCAAGTGTGGCCCAACCCCTTCAACACAACCACCCAACTCCGCTTCCACCTCAACCAAACCGCCTCCGTTCACGTAGCTATCTACAACATCCAAGGCCAGCTTGTGCGCACACTAGTGAACGCACCGCTCCACGCTGGCGTACATCAGGTGCAATGGGATGGCCGCGACGGACGTGGCCATTCGGCCGCCACCGGTCCGTACTTCGCCCGCTTCCGCATCGAGCATAGCCCCCCGCGCTACGCCAAGCTCATCCTCCTGCGCTAAAAAAAGCCCCATCTCCACAAAGGGAGACGGGGCTTCCATCAGCGCGACTTGAGCAGGCGTCAGTTTTGATAGGCGTGCTTAAACTCGTGTAACAAGGTCCGCATCTTCTCCACCTCCTCCACATCCACCGTCTGCTTGCACTTCATGGCCCCCCGGAGCATCTTGTGCAAAAGCACCAGCTTCTCGGTATATGCGGCCCTTTCCTCGTCTCCTTCTTCTACCGCCTTGAGCCGCTGCGTCATAAAATACTGCGTGACGACGTGCTGGATTCTGTTGGCGTGCTCTTCCTTGTTGGCCACCCACCGCGCTAGCTGATTCGCGCTTTGAGCATCGCTTTGGCCAGCCAGCGCTGCGATTTGGGTCATGGACTTCTCAATGGTCGTCAGATCTTCCGCAATCGCGGCAAAACGCGCCTCGTCCCCATAAATGCCGCAGGGGATTTCGCAGTGCGCCCACAGCGGCGCGGCTGGGGCCAAAAGACAACAGGCGAGCAGGAGCATCAATTTTCCGTTTTTCACAAGGGCCTCCTTAAAATGGTTTGTGGATATGGGCAAGGCAGTATAGGGCGATTTCGCGGTCGGGGCAACGGCCCTAATCGCGCCAAGTGCGCGAGTCCGCGCGGATGAGCCAACGGTTGATCTGGCCATCCTCGTCCAAATCGACGGCTTCCTCTAGCTGCGCCTCAAACTGGTGGTCAGTCACTTGGATGACCGGCGGCCAGCGAAAGTGCTGCAAGACCCGCGCTTCCATGCCGAGCGAGTCCAGGCTAGACGCATAGTAGCCGCGCTCGCGACGAAACCTCTGTTGGCGGTAGTAGATCCCGCGCAAAACGCGCTTGGCCTCCTCGGCGGCTGCCGGGCGAAAGGATACCTCTTGCCGCCCTACGACCTCGGTGGCAAACTGCACGAACCCCCACTTTTCCGGGTAGTGCATATTAACCAACCCCTGCGGCGACCAGACCCAGTTATCCGGGCTGTGGTCCTCTACTTTGATGTACTTGCCCACGTCGGTGGCCAAGGCCCATTGCACGCGCGAAAAATTGATCCGCCATTGATCGCCATCCATAGGCGGCACCTTTTTGTGCGTGGCCTCGGCCAGTACGGCCCACGGGAAAGCCATCTCCACCGACCACCCCTGGTCCTCGTCAGTGGGATCGTTAATGCTGCCCCACACCCGCACAGCCGTTTGCAGACCGGCGATGTCCCAAGCACTGATGTAGGGGCCGCCGTCGCGGTAGGGCTTGATCATCAACAGATCCCACTCCGTGCCGAGGGCATTGATCTCAAACTCGTAGTATTGGTGCGTATCGCCGTCCGGGTCGATAAAAACCTCAAAATCGTTTTCTTGGTAGATCGTCGCGTCGCGCAGCTCAATGGTGGCCCACACATGCGGCTCCTCCAAATCGGCGGCGATGTATAAATACTCGTCGTCCCACAGCATCTTGGCTCGCGTCTGCAGGCGCGGCACGGGCCGACGCTCGCCCTCAATATCGACGAAAGGCTCGGTCCAATCCGCCCGCTGCCAAGACGGCTCGTCGAGATTGCCGTCAATGTCGATAGCCCCGGCCGTGCGGTGCGCCACATAACTTCGCGGCTCAATGCTCTCTACGTACTCAATGTCGAAGCGCGGTTGCCCCTCGACGCCAGAGGCCAGCAAGGCCGCGCCCAACATAGCCCAGTGCAACATGACTCCTCCTTTGTTCGTTCCCCAAGTCTGACGCCATTGCATCAATATATCACTTTGTGCTACTTTTTGAATGTTACAATATCGCCAATTCACCTCAAATAGGCTCACGCCATGACCGACAAAATGGCCCTCTACAAGAGTGGCATGAACAAATTCGTCCAGCAAGACTTTGCTGGTGCCTTGGACGATCTAGCCCAAGCCATCGGGCTCGACCCGCAATTTGCCGACGCCTACCAAGCGATGGCGCACTGCCACGAAAAATTGGGCGACCTCGACCAAGCCCTCAGCGCGGCGCAAAAAGCCGCTGAGCACGACCCCGACGACTTCCTCGTCCACACCAGCCTCTCCATGTTCTACCAGCGCAAAGGCATGATCGCCGAGGCCGAAAGAGAAAAGGCCATCGCCGCCAAGCTGCAAATGGAGAACCCCCTGTAAGCTCGTGCAACTCGGCCCGCACCAACTCAGCCCCTTCAAGGAAGATATGCCCATCCTCACCCTAGCCCCAATGGCCGGGGTGAGCAACTGGGTCTTTCGCCTTATCTGCGCGCGCCTCGGGGCGCGGCTGGTCGGGGTTGAATTTATCAACTGCCGCACCATCGGCATCCGCTCGCGCAAGAGCCTGCAGATGCTCGACTTTTCCGACGCGCCCATCTACGCCGACACTGGCATCTCGCTGCTGGCCGCGCAAATCTACGGCAACGACATCGACCTGATCGCCAATGGAGCGCGGGAATTCGAGCGACGCGGTGCACAGGTGGTGGATATCAACTTCGGCTGTTCCGTACCCAAGATCGTCGCCAAAGGCTGCGGCGCGGCCTACTTGCGCGATCTCGATCGGCTCTATCAAGCCGTCGAGCGCACGGTCAAAGCCGTCTCGGTTCCGGTCATCGTCAAGACGCGCCTAGGCTGGGACGAAGAGGAGATCAACATCCTCGAAGTGGTGCGTCGCTGCGAAGACGCCGGTGCCCAAGCAGTGGCCATCCACGCCCGCACCGTCGTGCAAAAATACAAGGGCCAAGCCAACTGGCATTGGATCGGCCGCGCCGTCGAAGCCTCCTCCCTACCCATCATCGGCAACGGCGACGTGCTCACCCTCGATGACGCCCGTCTCATGCAGCGGGAAACAGGCTGTGCTGCGGTCATGGTCGGGCGGGCGGCACTGGCCAATCCCTGGCTCTTTTCCGGCCGCAGCGGCGCGACCCTCTCAGAGCGCATCGACTTGGCGCTGGAGCAACTACGCCTGATGGCCGCATACAAAGGCGAGCGCGCCGGCGTCCGCGAGACGCGCAAGCACCTCGCGCTCTACTTCAAAAGCCTGCCCCGCGCTTCCGAGCTACGCCGCCGCCTGCTGACAACCGCTTCTCTCGCCGAGTTGGCCGATCTGTTAGCTGAGTGGAAAGAACCTGCCGCCGAAGAAGCCGACCTAACCCTGTCGGCAGCCGAAGCCGAGGCGCTGGCGTGGGGAGGGAACGGGTAAAGCTACGTTTAGAAGCGTGTCGCGCCTAAAGGCACGATAAACTCAAAACTAGGGCTTCGGCCTCTCGATGTAGCTCAACGCCGCTGGGATCGAGGGCGTCTCGCCCTCGAAGAACGCTTGATGCCTAGGCCACTCGACGACCGCGCAAATTTGATTCCGACGCGATAGATCAGATTCTATCCTACATGGGTTTAACCGTAGCCCAAAGGAGCATATTGTGAAATACCTACTTACCCTAGCGGCCATGCTGATCCTCGCTTGGTCAATTCCTAGTTATTCCGAGCCATCGGTTAGTCGCGGCCTCATGCTCAAGATGCACGGCCTTGAGGTGGATGCAAAACGGGCCTTTATCGACCTGCTATACAACGACATGGCCCACGAAGAAGATAAGGCAGACGCTTTGTATCAGCTTGGGCTTATCGCCTTCAACAATAAGGACATCGGATTAGCTACTGAAACGTGGCGGCTTCTCATTGACGAGTTTCCCGATACAGAAAAGGGACGGACCGTATCAGCGGGGATTAAATACCTTTTGGAAGATTACGATGCCTTGGTCCTTGAGAGCGCAAAGGAAGAGGTGAGTGATGTATCGGCTCAATCCTATCTTCTTAACGCTCAGTTTTGGTGGGACGCTCCGAAACAGTGGAACATATACACTTCCCATATCAATCATCTTACTATGGCTCGTGAGTGGTACGATAAGGTCGTAACGGAATTTCCAAGGACAGATACAGCTAAGAAGGCCATGTCTTACAGGTTCATGCTGTATAAAGACGGGATGGAGGCCTACTGGCAAGGGAAGAAACTCTTGTTCGATGTCTTAATGGGCAAAAAAGACGCTTTAGGAGAAGACGCTGCCTTGTGGGGGCTTGTTACGGCGGGTGGTGCGGCGGGAGCAATCGGTAGTAAGGACAAGGCGGGCCAAGCTATTGGGTCTGCTGTTGCTGTCGGTGGACTTGTTGGGTCTATAGTTCAAGCAAGGAAAGTAGAAAAGATAAAGAAGGAAGAGATTCCGAAAGCCGTCTTAGATTTGTCTCAGGATTTTGAACCCCGCATTTTGCCCCTTATCCATGAGTACAACAAGTTTGTAGAGGACTTTCCCGGCGATGCGGTCGCTCATATCATGGAGCTACAAATAGCTCAGGAGTACCATATTGGGGTGAAACTCATTGCTACTTGGTTCAGTGAACTAGAAGACATGGATCTTGAAATAGCTCGCCAAATAGTTCAACGTGCCAATAATATCATAGATGAGTCTATTCGTTGGTGTTCCCTTGTCCCTCAATCCCATGGCATTGTTTATCAGGCAGCTCAAGCCACTATAACTGATGTTCGTGACTTTCAAGCCTTAGTCCTAGACTTATCCAATAACCACTTAATGAAGGCCCGTATGAGTAGGCTAAGAAAGGCGTCCAATATAGCTCATACCAAGGAAGTCCTCAGTGACGTTGGGCAGTAT
>JAJEEZ010000546.1:0-20247 GCA_022820705.1 Candidatus Latescibacterota bacterium
GGCTGTGGCAGCAAAGGCGCGGAAAACCCTCCAGTTCGATGACCAGCCCATTTACGACATCTGCGGGATCCTAGAAAAATGCGGCATCAAGGTGCTCCGCCTACCTCGGGCAACCGATGCGTTCTTTGGCCTTTCGGTCAAGGAAAACGACGGTGGACCGGCGATCGTCATCAACACCTGGGAGCGGATCTCGGTTGAGAGCTGGATTTTCTCGGCCGCGCACGAACTCGGGCACCTGCTGCTGCACCCCGGCGCTTACGACCATAGGCAGGAGGAGGAACCTGAAGAAGAGGAAAAACAAGCCGATGAGTTCGCAAGCTTCTTCCTGATGCCCCACGACTCCTTCGAGCGGGAGTGGCAGGATTCGAGAGGACACCCCCTCTACGAGCGCGTAATCAAGGTCAAGAGGATCTTTCATGTGAGCTATAAGACCGTGCTGATCCGTTTGGTACATATGAAAGAGGCCCCAAGGGACGTATTCCGGACCTTTCAGGTGCAGCACCGGAGACGTTTCGGCCAGACCTTGAAAAAGGTCGACGAACCTCAGCCGCTGACCGAAAGCAAGTTCAACGAAAAGCGAGGCCTAGAGCCGGATCGTCTCTCCGACGCCGACTGTCTGGACGATCGGCTTCGGCGTCTGGTCCGCCGAGCTATCGAGAGCGACGAGATCTCGCTCAGCCGAGGTGCCGAGATCCTCCGCATTCCCTTAATGGATATGCGCCAGTTGGCCGCCGAATGGGCCACATGAGATGCCTAATCGCCCGAGGGTCCTTCTGTCGGATGCGGACGTACTTATCGACTACCGGGATTCGGACCTATCGATTCTCGCCCTCGTCGTTCAGCACTTGGCACCGGTTCACGTCGTCCGAGACGTTGTCGCCGAAGTGGACGACCTGAGTCTCGCACGCTGTAGGGAACTCGGGCTAACTGTAATCGAGGTTGAACCGGAAGTTCTTCTCCAACTCGCGACGCTTCCACGAAGACTCTCTCGCTACGATCGTCTTTCGCTTCAAGTGTGCCGAGAAAACGACTGGACCTGCGTGACCAACGACAGGCTACTTCGTCGGATCTGCGGCGAGCACAGTGTCAGAACGAAGTGGGGGCTCGAGCTCATGCTCGAGCTGGTTTCGGCAGGGGGCCTCTCCGCTTCCCGCGCCCTTGAAACGGCACAGCGCATCCACACCAATAATCCTCATCACATCTCCAAGAAAATCCTCGAACGGTTCTCATCGCGTCTTGGCCTCAGGGAATCGTAGGAATCGGCACGTTACTCGTCGTCGCCGCTTGGACGGGCCTTTTTCCCTCGCTGAGAAACTTGGGCAGCCTCGCGTCCCTGACGGCTCAGCACTCGGCCAAATGAGAGGCCAGTGCTTTTTAGTTTGACCGCTTCGTGCGTCCTGCCAAATTTGTTATAGATATTTATTATTACCTAGTCGCAGGAGGTCCCATGAAATTCGTCCGCATCATTGCCGCCATCCTCATTGTGCAACTAGCCCAGGATGCCCACGGGCAGATTGCGGTCTCAGGCACCGTGGTTTCGGATGAAACCGGTGATGCCTTACCGGGCGCAACGGTTGTCATTGAGGGCACATACATCGGGACGATGACAGACCAGGATGGGGCTTATTCGATTGACCTTCGATCTCTAGAGGACATGCTGGTTTTTTCCTTTGTGGGATTCCAGACAAAGCGGCTGACGATAAGTCCGGGCGTCACCACGCTTGACGTTCGCTTGGAACCGAGCGTCGTCGGACTCGAGGGAATCAGCGTCGTTGCCGAGGAGCCTCGAATCTTCGCGAGCAACGTCGTCGCCGAGCCAATGATCCTCCAGCAGTCGAACATCACCAGCGTGACGTCGGTGGTCGACAACCTGCCCGGGGTATCCATCCAGGAGGGCGATGCATACGGCTTCGACGACTGGTCGAGCAATGTCGCCGTGCGCGGTTTCCAAGTGACCATCAGCGAGGCGCAGATCGGCACGACCATCGATGGGTTCCCCAACGGTACATCCGACTACTTCAGCGGAGCCAAAGCGAACCGATTCATCGACCCGATGAACCTCGGCGGCGTCGAGGTGTCGCAGGGAACGGCCGACATCGCCTCCCGCTCGGTCGAGGCGCTGGGCGGCACGTTCAACTACCTGACGGACGATCCGGCGAGCGAGCGAACCTACACTGTGTCAACGACCATCGGCGAGAACGAAGGCCAGCGGTTCTACATGCGCCTCGACACCGGACCTCTGTTGGGCCGCGAGACGCACTCCTGGATCGCCGCGGTCCGCCAAGAATCGACCGATTGGATGCAGGGCTCCGCGCGGAACGAGCGGGAGCACATCGCCGCCAAGCTCGTGTCATCGCACGGACACCTTGACCTTACAAGCTACCTCTCGTACGACAGCATCCACGAGGACGCCTACCAGCGGCTCTACAGCGAAGCCAACTTCAGGGCGAACCCGCGCTGGGACCGCCTCGTCGGCGACTGGCCCGGTGTCCCGTACCTGAATCAGTTCTACCGGCCCGGCTGGCAGACCCGGCGGAACAACACCTTGGCCTACCTGAAGGCGGACTGGTCGCTCGACGCCCTATCCATGAGCGGCGGACTCTATTTCCATCGCAACCGGGGGCGCGGCGATTGGCTGCCCCCTTACATCGTCGATGTCACCGACGACGACGGCCCAGAATCGGAACTGATGGGCCTCGCACCCGTGCAAGGCGGCACCCAACTCGGGCTAATCCGCTTCGTGAACCGGGACGGCGTCGCGGTCGGACCGATCGACGGGTGTACGTCGTCCTACATCTTCAACTACTATGGATCGGGAGGCCCAGAGGCCGACCCTGCGTGCCACCCGGATGCTACTGCGGTGCAGTCGTACCGCCACAGCCACTACGGGAAGGACCGCGTCGGCGTGACGCTCGACGAGGAGTGGTTCACCACCATCGGCACCGCCGGCAGCACACTACGCGCCGGCATCTGGTACGAGGATTCGCGGCGGCACCTGGGTCGGGACTGGCATCAGATGCTGGATCCGACGCTCAGCTTCGACTGGAACGAGCAGGCCTACTGGCACCAGTACGAGTGGGATTTCCCGCAACATATCTTCAAGTGGTACGCCGAGGAGACGATCTTCGCCGGCCCGTTGTCCCTGAGCGGCGGCGTCAAGCAGTTCCTAGTCGGCGTGTCGCGCGAAGACCAGTTCAATATCGACCCGGATCTCGAGGTCGATTCGGATTCGGATTTGCTCTTCTCCGGCGGTATCACATACGAGACGCCGGTCGAGGGCCTCGACCTGTTCGCCGGCTATTCGGAGAACTTCAGGGCGATCAGCGCTACGCTCCTCGAGGTGCCGGGCCGGAGCCTAGATCTGCTTGAGCCCGAGACCGCCTCGAACATCGACGTCGGGCTGCAGTATGCGGGGGAACGGCTGGCGCTGGGTGCCACGTGGTACACCATCGACTTCGAGAACCGGATCTTCTACCTCGGCCCGACGACGGCCGCCGGTCCCAACTACCTCATCCCGGGCGGCGGTGCCTATTTCAACGCCGGCGGCCTCCAAACGAAGGGCTTGGAGTTCTCGGCAACGGTGCGGATGCCGCAACAGATTTCCTTCTACATGGCCGGCACACTCAACGACTCGGAGTACATCGGGAGCGGTGATCCCCTCGTCGACGAAAGCCAGAACATCGTTGCGGGGGCCGACGTCACCGGTGTACCGGACAAGCTATGGGTCGTCTCGCTCGATCGGACTGGGCCTGTCCGCACGGGGCTGACGGCCAAGTACACATCGTCGCGGCGCGTCAGCCTGACGGCGGACTGGTACACGGACGCCTATTGGCTGGTGGACGCGTATGTCGGTTTCTCAGGCGAGGCGCTGGGTCCTTTGCTCCGATCGACGGAGTTCTCACTCGTGGCGAACAATCTGCTCGACAGGGCCTATCTGTCCGCCATCACCGAGAACGCGGCCTGGCTCGGCGCGCCGCGGACGGTTTCGATGACGGCGACTGTTTCTTTTTAAGCGGAGCGCGAAGGGACGAGAATCTAGGTGGCGTACAGACCCAGCGTCTCCTTTACCTCAATGACTTGCGCCCCTTAGCCCAAGCAAATAGTATAGACCGCAATCTCGCAGACGCCGCCAAACACAAGGAAGAGATATGAAGAAAAAACTTTTCATCACTGGTGCCGCCGGCAAAGTCGGGTCCGGCCTGCGCCGCCACCTCAAAGACCGCTACGACTTCCGCCTGCTCTTCCACCACAACATCCCCGAGGTCGAATCAAACGACGAAATCGTGGTCTCCGACCTCGCCAACTTCGAGAACATGGTCGAAGCCTGCGAAGGCATCGACACCATCGTCCACCTCGGCATCGCCATCGTCCAGCGGGGCTATCCGCGCACGCGCTACAACCAGATGATCATGGAGACCAATATCCAGGGCACCTACAACATCTTTGAGGCCGCCCGCATCAACAAGGTCCCGGTCGTCGTCTTTGCCAGCACCAACCACGTAACGGGCTTCTACGAGCAAGAAGGCATCTACACCACCCCCGAGATGCCGATCCGCCCCGACAGCATGTACGGCGTCAGCAAGGCATTCGGCGAAGCGCTCGGCCGCTTCTACTACGACGAGTACGGCATCTCCTCTTACTGCCTCCGCATCGCCAACTACCCGGACACCGAGGAAGTCAACAGCACCTATCCCCCCGGCGAAAACCGCTGGCTCAGCGCCCGCGATGTCTCTGAACTGACCGCTTGCTGCATCGAGGCCCCCCGGCCCCAATTCGGTATCATCTACGGGGTCTCACTGGGCGCAGACAAAAAGTGGGATCTCGCCAACGCCAAAGAACTCGTCGGCTGGGAGCCCCAAGACCGCGGCGCGCCCTCGCCGTGACCAACACGGCCCACTTGGGCGGCGGCTACGCAGACTCCGCACCCGATCCCGGCCCCACCATAGCAGCCCTCCTACAAGCCGCCCGCCCCGGCAGCCCGTCTTCTCGCCTCGTGGTCTTGGGCGGGCCGCCTGGAGTCGGCAAAACCGCCGTCGCCCGAGCACTCCTCGCGCTCTGCCCAAACACCTTTCTCCTCGACAAAGACCAAACGGCCGCGGGCTTCATCCTCGAAGCGGCCACGCTGCGGGGCGACACGTCCGACGCGGCTTACGGCACTCCGCATTACTGGCAAAAGCTCCGTCCCCTCGAATACGCCAGTGCCCTCTCCGCAGCTTGCACTAACCTCGTCGGCACCCACCAAGTCCTCCTCGTCGGCGGCTTTGGCCCCGAATTGGGCGTGGATGCCCTCTGGGAAGACCTAGCCGCAAACATCGCCCCAGCCACCCTTTCCGTCCTCCACCTCGACCCACCGCCCTTGGACATTTGGCGCGCCCGCATGGTCGCTCGCGGCTCTCGCGCCGACGCTTCGTACTTTGCCCATCTCGCGCAGGCCCTCGGCAACCTTCCCGTCTGGGCCGGGGCCGTCCGCATCCCGACCGACGGCCCCCTGCACTCAGTCGTCCAACGCACCCTCAACGCCCTCACCTGAAGGTGCGCGGGCGGTTGACTTTTTTCGGTTTTACCCTTTATTTTTTAGGATGTTATGTTAATCGTCCACAGTGCCTTAGGCTACTGCGTTCTCCTTGTCATAGCCTATCTCAGCGGCCACCGCACTCGCTCCATTCCCTGGAAAACCCTTGGCGTAGCCACGGTGCTCCAACTCCTGCTGGCCGCCATCCTGCTGCAACCAGCCATTCGCTCGTTGGTCTTTGGTCTCGCCAGCGACTTGACGACCCCGCTCAAAAAAACCGCGCTCACCGCCAATGAGTCGCTGCTGTTTAGCGGCGTGAGCGCTGAGTCGTTTGCCCGCGAACACGGGCCGGTGGTCGCCCTCGAAATCGCGGCGATCCTCATCTTTGTGGCCTCGCTTTCGCGGGTGCTCTACCCCTGTGAAACTCAGCGGCACTTCGGGCGTTATATACTATCTCTAGCTAGAGCGAAAAACAGATGAAAGCAAAAAAGACGACCTATCGCGCCCGGTTCGACGGCCACCGGCGGCTCGCTGCCGCAGTCATCATCCAAGCCGTCAAAGACATGCAGACCACAGATTGCAACCAAGAGCGGCAGACGGCTATCGACTTCCTCTCAGGGGACATGTGGCCCTTTTCCGACGTGCTCGATCTGCCGTTAGACGGTCGCGCCCTCTGCGAGTACCTGCGCACCATGGAGATCGCTTCCATCGAACCTCTTGGCTGACCTGCGCAGAAGCGATATTTTTCGTGGTGCATCTAACCCGGAGACGATCCCGCATGGAACTTTCGCCCGCGCAGATTCGCTTCTTTAAGACCTTCGGCTATCTCTACTTCCCGCAGCTTTTTGCCCCCGACGAGATCGCCTCGATCACCGAGGAGTTTGAACTCTCCATCCAAGCCCACGGCAACGGCGCGCAACACGACGGCAGCAAGCGCACCATGTTCGGCGGCCCCATCGAGCACCGCGAGCGGCTTTGTACCCTCGTAGATGACGAGCGCATCGTCGGGATCTGCAACGGCGTCCTCGGCGAAAACTTCAACTACGCCAGCGGCGACGGCAACTACTACAGCGGCGATACCGGCTGGCACCCCGACGGCAATTGGGGTCAGCTCTTCTCAGTCAAAATCGCCTTCTACTTAGACAACCTGACCCACGATACGGGTTGTCTGCGCATAATTCCCGGTAGCCACCACCCCAACCACTTCGTCCGCGCCGAGGGCATTGACCTCAACAACTCCATGGAGCTGTTCGGCATCGAGCCGCGCGACTTTCCCAGCCACCTCGCGCTCGAAACCACTCCCGGCGACCTCGTCATCTTCAACCACGACCTCTACCACGCCTCCTTCGGCGGCAACCAGCGGCGGCGCATGTTTACCATGAACCTCACCCGCCCCTGCACCAACGACGCCGACCTAGCCACTCTCAGGGACTATCTCCGCCGGCACTCTCCCGGCGGCTACCAGGTAGTAACCGGCGGCGGCATGTTCTATCCCACCATGCTCGACACCGCCAGCCCGAAGCGCATGGTTCACCTGCGCCAATGCGCCGAAGTCCACGACGAACTCTTCCCCGAATTGGCGCGGCATTGACGATCAGCCCGCTCGTGCAGATATTTTCTCTGCGCCCGTAGCTCAGTTGGCAGAGCAGCTGACTCTTAATCAGCGGGTCCAGGGTTCGAATCCCTGCGGGCGCACCATCTTTGCCAAAGGGGTTGCGGACGCCGTTTCCGCACTCCCTTCGGCTGCGAATTCGCACCTTCCCAGCGTCCCGCCCATCCTTGACATTTCTCAGTTCAAAGCCTAAAATAGCCTCGCGTTTTAGTCGCCTTAGCACCTCCCATCCCTAGCGCCATGGCCAATTCCATCGCCAAACTAGAAAAGGCACTCCGCCGCGACCCAGATTCCCCGCGCTTCGCTCGCCTCGCCGATCTCCATCTCAAACGCGGGCGCATCGAGCGCGCCATCGAGCTGTGCCAAAAGGGCTGTGCGAGTTTTCCCGATTACGCCACTGGCTTTATCGTCCTCAGCATGTGCTATGAAAAACGGGGGGACTTAGAACAAGCGTGCGAGGCCATGGGACAAGCTCTGCGGATCAACCCAGAAAACCCCAGCGGGTACAAGCGCCTCGCCCACCTTTTTGAGCAACTCGACGTCGCGCCATTGGCCTTGCAAAGCCTGCGCCAAGCCGCGTATTTCGACCCTTTCGACCCCTCTCTAGCCGAACAGATCGACCGCTTCGCCAGCCAAACCCACCAAGACGCACCCAAACCCGAATCTGAACCCGAATCCGAACCCGAATCTGAACCCGAACCCGAACCCAAAGAGGTCGCGGCCGTCGTTAGCATGGCCCCGGTCGAATCCACTCAGCCCCAAGCGCTGCCGCCAAACCAGTCGCCCGATGACGACCGCGACGATCTGTACGGCGATACTGACGACCGCGAACTGCTCCGCCTCTTGCAGGAGATCGAAGAGGAGGAAGTCGCCGAGCCAGCGCCCGCACCAGAAGAGCCACCCACCCCAGCCGACAACAAGCCAAGCACACCAAAAAACAAGCGTATCGCCACCATGACGCTGGCCGAGATCTATACCACGCAGGGCTTGACCCAGAAGGCGATCGAAATGTATCGCGAGCTTCTCGAACAGGAGCCGAACAACACCATCATCCGCAGCAAGCTATCTTCGCTAGAACAAAGCAGCAACGCACACTAACGGGAGCAATATGGCAGACACCACGGATTTCAGAAATGGCTTTACCATGTCCCTCGACGGTGAGCTCTTCTCCATCGTCGAATTTCAGCATGTCAAGCCGGGCAAGGGCAGCGCCTTCGTGCGCACCAAGCTCAAAAACACCAAGACCGGTGCCGTGCTCGACCGCACCTTCCGCTCGGGCGACAAAGTCGAGCAAGTCCGGCTCGAAAAGCGCCAGATGCAGTACCTATATTCCGACCAAGGGCTGTACTACTTCATGGACTTGGACACCTACGATCAGCTCCCAGTGTCCGCAGAGATCGTCGGCACAGCCAGCACGCTCCTCAAAGAAAGCGAGAACGCCTTCCTCCTCATAGCAGGCGAGGAGATCGTCTCCGTCGAGCTACCCAACTTCGTCGCCCTTGTCGTCACCCACACCGAACCGGGCGTCAAGGGCGACACCGCCACCGGCGCAGTCAAGCCAGCCACCCTAGAAACCGGCTACGTGGTGCAAGTGCCGCTCTTTATCAACAAGGGCGACCGGCTCAAGGTCGATACCCGCACGGGCGAATACGTAGAGCGCGTTTGAGAAAGGACAACACCTCCTGTGAACGAAGACAAGCTCCGCAAACTGCTAGAGCTTTTTCACGATAGCGACATAGAAGAGTTAGAGGTCCAACACAGCTTCTGGCACGGCACGCGCATCCGCTTAACTCGCAGTCGTGCGCCCTCCCCTGTGGCCCCCGCTGCCTCCATGCCCGTTGCGCCCATTGTGTCCACCGCGCCCACTGAGCCTGCGGCCCCAGCACCTGCTGAAAAGACCGATGACGGCCTCCACGAGGTGCTATCGCCCATGGTCGGTACGTTTTACCGAGCCGCCTCGCCCGAAGCCGATCCCTTTGTGCGCGAGGGCGATCGCATCGAAAGCGGCCAGACCCTCTGCATCATCGAGGCCATGAAGATCATGAACGAGATTCCAGCGGATGTCCAAGGCGAAGTCGTAGAAATCCTCGTCGGCGACGCCCAGCCCGTTGAATACAACCAAGCGCTGTTCAAAATTCGCCCCGACTAAGAGGCTGTGTTCGAGAAAATCCTCATTGCCGACCGCGGCGAAATCGCGCTGCGCGTCATCCGCGCCTGCAAGGAAATGGGCATCGCGACGGTGGCTGTCCACTCCCAAGCCGACACCCGCTCCTTGCACGTATCTTTTGCCGACGAGGACGTCTGCATCGGGCCGGCTGCTGGCAAGGACAGCTACCGCAACGTCGTCAATATCATCAGCGCCGCCCAGCTAACCAACGCCGACGCGATCCACCCCGGCTATGGTCCTTTGGCCGAAAACGCCGACTTCTCCGAAATCTGCGCCGATTGCGGCATCCAGTTCATCGGCCCGCCAACTGCGGCCATCCGCAAAATGGGCGACAAGGCCGTCGCTCGCCACACCATGCAGGAGGCCGGCGTACCCGTCGTGCCGGGCAGTGAGGGCGCGCTCCACTCGCTAGACGACGCCCGTCAATGGGCGGAAAAGATCGGCTTCCCGCTGCGTCTCAAAGCCTCGGCTGGCGGCGGCGGGCGCGGGATGCGGGTCGTCCGCGCGATGGATGAATTGGAGGAAGCCTATCAGATGGCGCGCCGCGAAGCGCGCACCGCCTTTACCAGCGACGCCGTGTACATGGAGCGCTCCATCGAAGAGGCGCGCCACATCGAAATCCAAGTCCTCGGCGACCAGCACGGCAACATCGTCCACCTCGGCGAACGCGAGTGCTCCATTCAGCGACGGCACCAAAAGCTCTTGGAAGAAAGCCCCTCGCCCATAGTTGACCCCGACTTGCGCCAGCGGCTGGGTGCGGCCGCCCTCGCCGGCGCAGCCGCGGTCGGCTACTACAGCGCGGGCACCATTGAACTCCTCGTCGATGCAGACCACAACTTCTACTTCATGGAGATGAATACCCGCATCCAAGTCGAACATCCGGTTACTGAGATGGTCACCGGCATCGATTTAGTCAGGGAACAGATTCGCATCGCGGCCGGCGAGTCCCTCCGCTTTAGCCAAGAAGACATCCAACTCACCGGGCACGCCATTGAATGCCGGATCAACGCCGAAGATCCCGCGCGCAACTTCATCCCCTCTTCGGGCATCATCGAAGCTCTCCACCTGCCGGGCGGCCCCGGCGTCCGCATCGACAGCCACATCTACCAAGGCTATGAGATTCCTCCTTACTACGACTCCCTACTGGCCAAAATCATCGCCTACGGCTCCGACCGCCAAAGTGCCATAGCGCGGATGCGTCGCATCTTAGGCGAATGCACAATAGAAGGCGTGGCCACCACCTTGCCCTTTCACCGAACCCTACTCACCGAACCCGACTTTATCGCCGGGCAATTCGACACCAACTACGTAGCCAACTCAAAGTGGTCGTCTTAAGCAAGCACGAGAGGCAATTATGAGCCAGACCCAGATCCCCGAGCACTTGATCTATTCGGAAAGCCACGAATGGCTTCAGCTAGAAAGCGACATCGCCACTATCGGCATTACGGATTTCGCGCAAACCGAGTTGGGCGACATCGTATTCGCTGAGTTGCCCGAGGTGGGCGAGCACCTCGAACGAGGTGAGACCTTTGGCACGCTTGAGGCGGTTAAGACCGTCGCCGACCTGATCGCTCCGGCTTCCGGCGAGGTGCTAGAAGTCAACGACAGCCTCGCCGAAGAAGCCGAACAAATCAACGAAGACCCGTACAGCGGCGGTTGGCTGCTCAAGATCCGCATCGCCGACTCTGCGGACTTGGAGAACTTGCTCAGCGCCCAAGACTACGCCGACCTGATCGCCAACCACTGACCTTGCATCTATTCACTATAAATGCGCTTTTTATAAGGAATGCACATTGTATCATTGGGAAACTGGATAATTAATCCAATCCCAAGGGTTGGAACATGCCAAAAGTAGCTTAAATTTAATTAGCTCTACGCCGTGGATAGACTCTTGCTGGAAAGAACCGTACTGGTCCTCAATCAAAACTACGAGCCTCTAAGCATATGCAGCGTGCGCCGGGCCTTACTGCTGATTTTGCGCGGCAAGGCCGAAGCTGTCGAAAAAATGAACGAGGTGATTCATTCGGTCTCCCAAGAGTATCCGGTACCCAGCGTCGTCCGCCTCGGACGCTACATCCGCGCGCCGCGCCGACGAGTCGTGCTCTCCAAGCGCAACATCCTCAAGCGCGACAATCACCAATGCCAGTACTGCGGCAGCAAAGAAGGCAAGCTAACGGTCGATCACATTGTGCCGCGCACCAAAGGAGGCCAAGGAACTTGGGAAAACCTCGTCTGCGCCTGCGCCCTGTGCAACAACAAGAAAGGCGAACACCGGCCCGAGCAGGTCGGCCTCATACTGCGCAGCAAACCCAAGCGCCCCAATAACGTGAGCTTCATCCGCAATTTCGTCGGCATCGACGATCAGCGCTGGAAACCGTATCTTTTTATCGACTAAGGCAGGCGCTCTCATGGAACGCGACGCAATCGAACAGGAAGAAACGGCTCTCTACGAGGTCAAGCTCGACGTCTTTGAAGGTCCGATGGACTTGTTGCTCTATCTGATCCGCAAAGACGAGTTGGATATCTACGACATTCCCATCGCCCACATCACCACCCAGTACTTGGGCTTCTTGCAACACATCCACCAACTCGACATCGAACAGGCCAGCGACTTCATCCTCATGGCCGCCACTCTGCTGCGGATCAAGTCGCAGATGATGCTGCCCCGCGAGGAACTCGGTCTCGACGGCGACGGCGAAGAAGACCCACAGGCCGAGTTGATCCGCCGCCTGCTAGAGTACCAACAGTTTAAGGACATTGCCGACTGGCTGGGTGTGCGCAAAGACGAGCGACGCGACGTGTACCTGCGCCGCCAAGGGCCGGGCGACAGCGTCGAGGAGTCAGCCCAGCTCCAGCCCGTATCGCTCTTCGACCTATTGGTCGTGTACAAGCATGTGCTCGATACAGTGCCCGAAAACTTGGTCCACCAAATCGTCGAAGAAGAAGTCTCAGTCGCCGAGTGCATCAACTACCTGCTGGCAGTGCTCGAGCGCAACTCGCGCATCAATTTCATGGACTTGCTCCAAGGCCGCGACCGCCAAGCCCTAATCGCCACCTTCGTCGGGATCCTAGAACTACTCAAGACGCAGCGCGTCCGCGTGCAGCAGGCGCGGCCCTTCGACGAGATCTGGATCGAGCAATCGCCACTCCAACCAACCGCAGCGGGGGCTATTCAGACCCGTGAGCCGTGAACCCACAGCGGCCTCGCGCGACGTCAATCCTGCGCAGGCTCGGGCGATCATTGAGGCCATCCTGCTGACGGCAACCGAGCCGGCGACCCCGGGCCGCCTCGTCGATCTGCTCGCCGGGTACAACGGCCGCGATATTCGCGAGGCCATCGACGCGCTCAACGCTCAGTACGAAGCGGCCGGGCACGGGATCGAAGTCGTTGAATTGGCCGGCGGCTATCAACTTGCCTCGCGCCACGAACACGGGCCTTGGCTGCGCAAGTACCACAAGACCTCGCGCCAAGTGCGCCTCACGCCGGCGGGCCTTGAAGTTCTCGCCATCGTCGCCTTCAAGCAGCCGGTCACTCGCGTCGAGATCGACAACATTCGTGGCGTCAACTCGGCCAGCGTGTTGCAAACGCTGATGGAACTCAACATGGTCCGCCTCGCTGGCCGCTCCGAGGGCATTGGCAAGCCCATGCTCTTTGGCACGACCCGAGAATTTTTGCTCCACTTTGGGCTGCGAGGGCTGGGCGAGTTGCCCAAGCCCAAGGAATTAGCAGAGCTGCTCGCCGAGGGCCAGCAGCCGACTGCCGCCCGTCAACTCGCCTCCGAGCTAGACGAGTTGCAAAAGCAGGCAGAGGAAGGGAGCGACGATGAACGCTCCTGAGCCGCAAATGCGCCTCAATCGCTTCTTGGCTCGCTGCGGCGTGGCCTCGCGCCGCCACAGCGATGCGCTGATACAAAGCGGCGCAGTGCGCGTCAACGGCGAAGTAGTAGCCGAGCCGGGCCGAGTGGTCGCGGTGAGTGCCGACCAAGTAGAGTGCCGCGGCCGGGTCCTCACCCTCCCTGGCCAGTACGAATACGTGCTTTTGCACAAGCCGGCCGGATATCTAGTCACCCGCACCGACCCACGCGACCGGCCCACAGTCTTTGACCTTTTGCCCGACCTCCACCCAGGCACCGTGCCCGTAGGTCGTCTCGACCTCGATACCACCGGGCTTTTGCTGCTGACCGACGACGGTGCCCTCGGCCATCGGCTGCTGCACCCACGCTTCGTCATCGCCAAGCGCTATGAGGCCATCGTCAGCGGCGACCCGCACGAGGACCAACTCGACCGGCTGCGCGCCGGCATCGCACTCGGCGACGGCCCCACAGCACCGGCTCAGGTCCAAGTCGAGGAGCGCTGGAGCAGCGGTTGGCATAAGCGGGCGCGGCTGAGCTTGTGCATTCACGAGGGACGCAAGCGCCAAGTCCGCCGCATGCTCCGCGCCGTCGGCTATCCGGTGCGGCAATTGACGCGGGTTGAATTTGCCGGGCTAACCCTCGGCCCGCTCGTCGCCGGCCAGTATCGCCGACTCAGCCCCGAGGAGGTCCGCCAGCTCAAAGTCGAGGTCGGCTTGTGAAGCGGTGTGGGCTAATCATTGCCATCGACGGCACCATCGGCTCCGGCAAGACGACCACGGCGCGGCAAGTGGCCGAGCGGCTGGGCTATCGCCACCTCGACACCGGAGCCATGTACCGAGCCGTGGCCTTAGCGGCGACTCGTCGCGGGGTGGAACCCGAGGACGAGGACGCGCTGGAGGACCTATTGGCGACCTCGACCATAGACTTGGACTCCGGCCGGGGGCGCGTCCTGCTCGACGGACAGGATATAAGCGAAGCCATTCGTCAGCCCGACATTACCCGCCGGGCGGGCGCGTACGCAAACGTACCCTTGGTGCGCCACTTCCTAGTCGCTCAGCAGCAGCGGTTAGGTCAGGAGGGCGGCGTAGTCGCCGAAGGACGCGACATAGCCTCGGTGGTCTTTCCCGCCGCCGAACTAAAAATCGCCTTGGTCGCCGACCTCGATGAGCGCACCCGGCGACGGCATCGGGAATTGACTACCAAAGGAGTATGCATCACATTGGAACAGGTCCGGTCCGACATTCAGACTCGGGACCGGGAAGACGCCGAGCGCGACTACGGAGGTACGAGCGCAACAGACGAGATCGTCGAAATCGACACGACTCGCATGAATTTGGCAGATCAAGTCGATTGCGTCGTCGCATTGGCCCGCCAACGCGGTGCCTAACGCTGGCGCGGAGAGACCGCGCCAGTATCACATCAAGCGAAGTGCGCGCTTCGCTTTAACCTTTTTAAGGATCTGCGCAACATGACCGAGGAAACCACAGTAACAGCAGAGCAACAGGAAGCAACAGCAGAGCAACAGGAAGCTCCTGTGTACGGCAACGTCAGTGTCGAAGAACTGGAAAAGCCCGAGTACGACCAAGCCCAATACGACGAACTTATGGCCCTCTACGAGGAGAGCATCTCCGGCATCAAAGAGGGCCAGATCGTCAAGGGCACAGTCGTCTCTATCGGCCCCAGTGAAGTGATGGTCGATATCGGCTTCAAGTCAGAAGGCGCGGTGCCGATCAAGGAATTTTCAGCCCCCGAGTCCATTGAGCAAGGCCAAGAAATCGAGGTCTTCTTAGAGGACGTCGAAGACCAAGAGGGCCAAGTCGTGCTCTCCAAGCAGAAGGCCGATTTCATGCGGGTCTGGGATTTGATCAAGGAGGCCCACGACACCGGCAACACCGTCGAGGGCCGGCTGATGCGGCGCATCAAGGGCGGCATCGTCGTCAACCTCTTTGGCGTCGAGGCCTTTCTGCCCGGCTCGCAGATCGACATCCGCCAAGTCAAAAACTTCGACCAGTTCATCGGCCACGAATTTCCCTTCAAGATCATCAAACTCAATAAGGCGCGGCGCAACATCGTCGTCTCGCGCCGCGCCGTGCTAGAAGAAGAGCGCGCGCGGATGCGCGAGGAGATCGTCAAGGTGTTGGAGGAAGGCCAAATCCGCGAGGGCGTCGTCAAGAACATCACTGACTTCGGCGCTTTCATCGACTTGGGCGGCGTCGATGGCCTCCTCCACATCACCGACATGTCGTGGGGGCGCGTCAACCACCCCTCGGAATTGGTCTCCATCGGCGACCGCATCAAGGTCAAGGTGCTCAGCTACGACCGCAAGCGCGAGCGCATCTCCTTGGGGCTGAAGCAACTAACGGCCCATCCATGGGAGAACATCGAGAATAAGTACCCGATTGAGAGCCAGGTGCGCGGCAAGGTGGTCTCCATCACCGACTACGGGGCCTTCGTCGAGTTGGAGGAAGGTATTGAGGGCCTAGTCCACATCTCTGAGATGTCCTGGACCCAACACGTGCGCCATCCTTCCAAGCTGGTCAACATCGGCGACATCGTCGAGGTGAAAGTGCTCAAGATCGACAGCGAGAACCAGAAGATCTCCCTCGGCATGAAGCAAACCGAGGACGATCCGTGGGATACCCTCGACACCAAGTATCCTCCTGGCACCAAGATCGAGGGCACGGTATGCAGCCTGACCAACTTCGGGGCTTTCGTCGAGTTGGAAGAAAACATCGACGGGCTAGTCCACATTTCGGATATGTCTTGGACCAAGCGCATTCGCCAAGCCAGCGAAATGTTCAAAAAGGGCGACGTGATCCCCGTGGTCGTCACCGAAATCGACATCAAGCGCCGTCGCATCTCGCTCAGCCACAAGGATGCCTTTGAAAACCCCTGGCCTCGCTTTGCCGAGCAATACGCCGTAGGCGTCGAGGTGCGGGGCGCAATCTCGCGGCTCCTCGAGCGCGGCGTGGTCGTCTCGCTCGTTGACGAAGTCGATGGGTTCGTGCCGCTATCGCATTTGGCCATCGACGGATTGCAAACCCCGCGTCAGAGCTTTGCCGAAGAGCAGGAACTCCCGCTAGAGGTCATCGAGTTCGACAAGAACCAGAAAAAGATCGTCCTCAGCGTGCGCGAGTACTTCAAGGACAAGGACCAAGCCGAGTACGAAGCCTACTTAGCCGAGCATCCCGTCCAAGAAGTCGCCGCCGAGGAGGCCGCTGCCGACAAGGACGACGAGATGGAAAGCTGGGGAGACGTCCACGACGATGAGCAAGACGCCGAGCAAGATGTTGAACAAGACGATGAGCAAGGTGACGAGCAAGACACCGAGCAAGACGAGTCGTAAGCTCCGCAGCAACAACCAAACGCGGTGGGACGAACAATCGTTCCACCGCGTTTTTATTTTTGCCAACCCCAATCCCCTACCGAACTATGCCACCCAGAACTAAACTCACGCCGGCGATGGAGCAGTACATGCACTTTAAGCGTCAGCACCCCGACGCGATCCTCTTCTTCCGCATGGGCGACTTCTACGAGATGTTCTGCGACGACGCCAAAGAGGCCGCGCGCCTGCTGGGCCTTACCCTGACCTCTCGTCCCGCTGGTAAATCCGGCAACCTGCCCCTCGCCGGTGTGCCCCATCACGCCATGGAAGGCTATCTGGCCAAACTCATCCAGCTCGGGCGCAAGGTCGCCATCTGCGAGCAGGTCGAAGATCCCAAAAAGGCCAAAGGCGTGGTCAAGCGCGACGTAGTCGAGGTCGTCTCCCCGGGCACCGCGCTTTCCGACTCCATGCTCGACCAGCAGCGCAACAACTTCCTCGTCGGCCTCTGCGCGCACGCCGGCCGCGTCGGGCTGGCCAGCGTCGATTTGTCAACCGGAGACTTCGCACTCGACGAGATCCCCACCAGCGATCTCGCCGACGAACTGGAGAGCTTGGGACCGGCCGAACTGCTCATCGCCGAAGGGGCCGACGAACAGTGGGTCTCCACCCTGCAAAACGCCCTGCCGCGCGTGGCGCTCAGCCGCCTCGCGGACTGGCACTTCGCCGCCGACACTGCGTACGAAACCCTCACCAGCCAGCTCCGCGTCCAGACCCTGAAGGGCTTTGGCTGCGACGACATGGAGGCCGCCATTCGCGCCGGTGGGGCGACAGTGGCCTATTTGCGCGAAAACCAGCGCGGCGCGGTCGAGCACATCAACCGTCTCCAGCGCAAGTACCGCGAGCACTTTGCCCTCATCGACGCCACGGCCCAGCGCAACCTAGAACTCCTCGCCAATCGCCAAGACGGGGGCCGCGCCAACACCTTACTCGAAATCCTCGACCGCACTCGCACCCCTATGGGCGCGCGTCTGTTGCGCCAATGGGTCGCCCAACCGCTCAAGTCCCCGCCCTTAATTATCGCCCGCTTAGAGGCCGTTGACGAACTCCTAAACCAGCGCGAGATCCGCCGCACTCTCGGCCAATGCCTAGAGCAGGTCGGCGACCTAGAGCGGCTGATCGCGCGGATTTGCTGTCTGCGGGCCAACGCCCGCGACATGGTGGCCCTCGCCCGCTCGCTCGACCTCGCGCCCGCCATCGGCACCGCGCTCTCCCCGGCGCAGAGCGCGCTTTTACAAGAGCTATGCTCCAAGGGCCTGCCCGACGTCAGCGAGTTAGTCGCCGAGATCCTCGGTGCCCTAGTGGACGCACCCCCGGCGACTCTGAGCGATGGCGGCCTAATCCGCGACGGCTATCACCCAGACGTCGATCAACTGCGGCAGATCGCTCGCGGCGGCAAGGACTACATCGCCCGCTTGCAGGCCACCGAGCGCGACCGCACCGGCATTGCCTCGCTCAAGATCGGCTACAACCAAGTCTTTGGTTACTACATCGAAATCAGCAAGGCCAACCTCGACAAAGCCCCTGAGGAGTACCATCGCAAACAGACCTTGGCCAACGCCGAGCGCTTCATCACGCCCGAGCTAAAGGAGTACGAGGAAAAGGTCCTAGGGGCCGAGGATCGCCTCAAAGAGCTAGAAAACGAGCTGTTCTTAGCCCTGCGCGACCGCGCCGCCCGCTGGACGCCCCAAGTCCAACAAATCGCCCGCGCCATCGCGCGCATCGACGTGCTGTATTCCCTCGCCGAAGTCTCCGAGAGCGAATCCTACACCCGGCCCCAAGTCGATGACGGCCAGCTAATCGAAATCCGCGACGGCCGCCACCCAGTCGTCGAGCGCCAGCTCCGCACGGGCAGCTTCGTGCCCAACGACGTGCGCCTCGACGCCAACGGCGCACAGATCATGCTCATCACCGGCCCGAATATGGCCGGCAAGAGCACCATCATCCGCCAAGTGGGTCTCATCGCGCTGATGGCGCAGATGGGCAGCTTCGTCCCCGCGCGCCAAGCCACCATCGGCGTGGTCGATCGCATCTTCACCCGCGTGGGCGCGTCCGACAACCTCGCCGGTGGCGAGAGCACCTTCATGGTGGAGATGCACGAAGCCGCCAATATCCTCAACAACGCCACCAGCCGCAGCCTGCTCCTCATCGACGAGCTTGGCCGCGGCACGAGCACCTTCGACGGCCTGAGCATTGCCTGGGCCATTGTCGAGTATTTGCATCAGCACCGCGAGGTCCACCCGCGCACCCTCTTTGCCACGCACTACCACGAGATGACCGAACTCGAAAGCCACCTAGAGCGCGTCGTCAACTTCAACGTGCAGGTGCGCGAAGAAGGCGACAGCGTGGTATTCCTCCACCGCCTAGCCCCGGGGTCTGCAGACCAAAGCTACGGCATCAACGTCGCACAGATGGCCGGGATGCCAGCCCAAGTCGTAGCCCGCGCCCAAGAAATTCTCGCCCGCCTCGAAAAAGACCAGATCGACACCAAAGACATCCATCACGTCCGCGAGACCCCTCCTCCACCCTTCCAGCAGCAACTCCCCCTCTTCTCCACCGCGCCGGATGCGCCGTGGGTAGCGGAGTTGCGCGACATGGACCTCAGCCAGATTACGCCGCTTCAGGCGTTGCTTAAGTTGAATGAGTGGAAAGAGAACATTGAGAATGGGGAATGAGGCTGAGTTTCTGTATAGCAAAAGTGAATAACCACATTCAACAGGAGCGCATCCGATGATACCTATTGTCGAGAAACGGAGCGGCGAGTTACAGCAACTCTGCATTCGTTACCGCGTTCTGCGACTTGACCTGTTCGGCTCGGCTGCCACTGGCAACTACCATGGGCGCGAAAGCGACTTGGATTTTTTAGTTGAATTCCAAACGCTGCCTTCGGGAGAATACGCCGACGCCTACTTCGGGCTGCTGGAAGCGCTGGAACTGCTCTTTGAACACCCTGTGGATCTCGTCGTCGATTCGGCCATCAAGAATCCCTTCTTCCGGCAACGCATTGACGAGACTAGGACGCTGCTCTATGCAGCTTGGATGCGTGCACAGCATTTGGAACCGCCCGGCAGGATCGCGCCGTTGGAGTAAGTTTTATGGCAAACGGTGTATCCATACGAGGGGAGATTGAGCGGGAATATGTGGTGTTTTCGGATAACGCAAACGACGATCCGGCAGGAAGAAACTGGCTTTATCATCCCCAATTCCCAAGGCATTGGAAACGGGAGCCATTATATGCCATGGCACAGTGGGTGAACGGCCTCGCCTTTCGGAAAATCCAGTTTAGCACTACTGGCAGACCGGTCATCAAAATCGCCGAGATCAAGGGGGGTATCTCTGGCCAGACCAAGTTCACACAGCAGACCTTTGATGAGTCCGTTCGCATTCGCTCTGGAGATCTGCTGTTTTCGTGGTCTGGCCAGCCGGAGACCTCTATTGATGCTTTCTGGTGGCGTGGCCCAGAGGGTTGGCTGAACCAGCACATTTTTCGCGTTACCCCGATCGATGGGGTCGATTCCACCTTCTTCTTTTATCTCTTGCGATACCTGAAGCCCAATTTCGTTGCCATTGCACGAAATAAACAAACAACGGGCCTCGGGCACGTCACGAAGCGTGATCTGGAAAACATTGAAGCGGCGCTCCCCGATCTTTCTGAACAACGCGCCATCGCCCACATCCTCGGCACCCTCGACGACAAGATTGAACTCAACCGGCGTATGA
>JAJEEZ010000502.1:0-6447 GCA_022820705.1 Candidatus Latescibacterota bacterium
CGCTAAGCTGCGCACGGCCCCGCTGCCCATTCACTTCGAGGCTATCCAAGCGCAAGCCGCGCAAATCAGCAGCAGCAAGCTGGGCGGCCAAGTCGGCGCTGAGGCGGTGCTGATAGGCCCTAGCCAGTCGGCTGCGATAGTGCTCGACGAGGTGGATAAAACGCGGGCTAGATAGCAAGCCCCGGTATGCGTCCAGCGACTTTTCGAGATAGTCGCCAAAGGTCGTCGCAGTAAACTCGTCCACAGCCAAGTGCTCGCGCACTAAGCGGTCGGCCCCGTCGGCGCGCTCGCGGTTGGGAGCCTCTAGCAGCGCGTTCAGCCGCGCCACGGTTGCCGTCGCCCAAGCCGCGTCGGCCCAGCCGCTGCCCGGGCTAGCCAACGCCAACAGCACCACTGCGCTAAGGAGTGTCATCGCGTGGGATCAGTTTGAGGCCGCCCGTGGCCTTTTCGAGGCGGGCAACGCTGAGGTTGAAGTCGTATAGGGCTTCGCCGTAGGCTTGTTCGCGGCGGGCCCAAGTCTCAAAGGCGGCGATCAAGTCGCCAATGGTCTGCGGGTCAAACTCAAAATCGTCGCGGGCCTCCCGCAACCACTGCCGGGCCAATCGCCGGCTCTTGCGCGCGTCTTGTAAATCGCGGTCGGCGCGGCCATAGTCCAAATAGGCGCGGTGGACATCTAAGCGGATCCCTTCCTGCGCGCTCGGTACGCGCACTTCGAGCGCGCGATATTCAGCGCGTGCCCTATCCACATCCGCTGCCAACAAGTGCCACTCCAAGGATTGACGCACTCCGATGAAGACGCCGCCGTTGAAAAAGTTAAACTCGTCTTTGACAAATGGGTTCCGCTGGTCGGTGCGCCCAGGGGCCACGGCATAGCGCAAACCACCGCCAATGAACACTTGGGGCTGGTACGCGGCGCGGGCCGCTTGCGCGAGGGCTTGTTTGGCGGCGATACCCGCTTGCAGCTTGCGCCATTCCGGTCGCAGATCGAGAGCCTGTGCGACCAATTCGTCTAAGGGCGGGACTAAAGCGGCCACCGGCGCGAGCCGCTCGGCCCGGAGCAGGAGCGGAGCATCTCTAGGCAGGCCCGTGCGCCAAGCCAGCGCCGCCTGCGCCAAGGCCAATTGGTCGGCGACCTCGCGCTGCTGCACGGCCAAGTCGAGCTGGGCCAGCCGCAGCTTGTAGCGGTCGGAGGACGAGAGCGCGGGGTCGTCGTCCAGTTCTTCGGCTCTGCTAGCCAACTCATCGCTCACGCGCTGCGCCAAGGAATTCAAGTCTTGCGCCAACAGCAGTCCGTAGTACAGCTCCTTGACGGCAAAGGCAACATCCAACCGAGTCTGCGACAAATCGGATTGCTCCACATCGACTCCTCGGGTCGCGGCCTCGTCCAAGTGGCGAGCGAGGCTGATGGGATAGAGTGGCTGCACAAATTGCAGTTCGGCGCGCGCAAAAGGCCCCAAGGATCGGAACCCCGTGGTATCAGAGGGCGGGTTGAACACGCTGCCCATAGCATCTGGGACTAGGCCGCTTTCGCTGTCAATGCGCAGGCGAGGGAGGATTTTGGCGGCCGTAGCTTGGCGGCGACGGGCGTCAGCCGACTCGACCTTCCAGCGGCCGCTCGCAACCTCGCCATCGTGCTCCCAAGCGCGGTCGATAAGCTCAGTCAGCGTCCAGCGCTTGTCGGGCATTTGGGCGCGGGCCGGGAGGGTGGGCAAGCATATAGCAAGGCCCCAAATCCCTAGCCATAAGGGAGCGCAAATTTGCATGCCAGTGGGAAATCTCAGCGTCGGAAGAGGCGGAATTCGCGGTAATAGCGCGAGTCCGTCATTTTTATAAGTTGTTAAAAATAGTTAAGTTAATATACAGACTAAGCGATTTAGCGTCAATGTGAACGCCCGTCTGCTTCTTGGATTGTACAACACCCGAACCCTATGTTTTATGCACCTATGTTTTCCTTAAAATGCGCGGATAGGCAGGTGCCATGCAGCCGACTTTAGTCGTCCGGGAAGCCGCATCCTCTTGCAATAGCGGCCTCCGACCACCACCTCACTCCCGTTCCACCTCAAAGGCGACCACGTTGCGCTTCTCCCGACTGAATTCCACCCCAATCAGGTGAATCGCCGCGCCCCGACCGCGATACTTGGCCGCGTAGTCCCGCTCCTGCAACTGCCGCAGCGCCGCCCCCTCCGCCGCCCGTTCCACCACCTTGAACTCGAACAGGTACACCTGCCCATTGAACTCCACCGCCATGTCCAAGCGACCAGCACTGCTACTGTCCTCTACTGTGATCGACAGCCCCAGCGACGCGAAGTACGAGTAGAACACGCTGGCGTAATACCCCTCGTAGTCGGCAATCTCATTATTCGTATGCCACTGATACGGAATGCTGGCAAAAAACGACGCGAACAGCGTCTCTAAGCCGTCGAAGTCGTTGACCAGCAGCAGGTCGTACAGCCGGGCGTTGTGCTCAACTTGGCGTGCGGGGTTGCTCGTCAGGTGATTCAGCAGGCTCTTGTTCAGGCTCTGCTGCACCTCCCGATTTGGGTAGCCCAGCCGATAGTATATCTCCCCGCCGCGCGGCTCACTGCGGCGAATGGTCAGGTAGCCGGTCTGGAACAGCAGGGCCTCGGTCGCAATGTGATCCACGTCAAACGCCGATAGCAACTCCTCACTGCCGAGCATGTCGTCCAAGGCAAGGGAACTGACTCCGCGCTCCAACAGGGTCTCGAGCAGAAACGTCGGCGTACCCGTCTCAAACCAGTAAGCCCCGAACTGGCGACGGTCAAAGAGCAGAAGGACATCGAAGGGGTTGTACACCTGTTCCTCACCTAGCCAGTTGTACCCGTTGTACCAGCGCCGGATTTCCTCTCGGTCTAAGCCGGGCAGTTCCGGGGCGAACACCGCGTCCAAGTCCTCCTCGGTATAGCCGCAAATGGCCGAGTAGCGCGGGTCTAAGGTAATGTCCTTGAGATTGTTGAGGCCGGAGAACAGGCTGACTTTGGAGAACTTGCTCACGCCGGTGAGGAAAGTAAACGCAATGTGTGCGTCGCCGAACTTGATCGTCGAATACAGCCCACGCAGATAGTCGCGGTTGGCTCGCGCCACCTCCGGCACCTCCAGCGCGTCTAAAATCGGTTTGTCGTACTCGTCGATCAGCACCGCTACCCGCTGCCCGCTGCGCTCGTGCAACGCTTCCATCAGATGGCTAAAGCGCGCTGGCGCACCAGCGTAGTCCGAGCCGACGCCCTCCCGCCTTTCTATGGCGTCTAGTTGCGCCATCACGTCCTCTTGTAGCTGGCCCGGCTCCTTGAAGTTGCCCCTGCTAAAGTCGAACCGCAGCACCGGATGGCGCACCGACCAGTCCCACCGCTCGTGGATGGCCAGCCCCTCGAACAACGGCTCGTTGCCCTCGAATAGCTCCTTCAGGGTATCGAGAAACAGGCTCTTGCCAAACCGACGGGGGCGCGACAGGAAGTAGTGCTTGCCCTCGTCAACCAACCGCGCTGTGTAGGCGGTCTTATCGACATAGTAGCAGTTGTCCTCGCGGATCTCGCGAAAGGTCTGAATGCCGATGGGTAGCTTGCGCTTGGCTGTCCGTGACGAATCGGGTTCCATCTGTATCATGAGGCTTGCTCCACAATCTGGCCGCCGTCAACGTTGGCCGGGGCAAGGATGAGACTTACAATAGACAAGATAGACTACAGGGCAACCCATGCAAAGAAAAGCGAATAAGCGACCACCATGCAGCCGACTTTAGTCGTCCGGGAAGCCTGCGAACACAACCTGCGCGCCGTCTCCTTAGACCTGCCCCACGAATCCCTCGTGGCCGTCAGCGGCCCGTCCGGGTCGGGCAAGACCTCCCTCGTCTTAGACACGATTTACGCCGAGGCGCGTCGGCGCTTTCTCGCGGCACTGGACCAAGGAGGCGGCTGGCGCGCATTGCGCGTGCCCAAGGCCCGCCGCATCGACGGCCTAGCCCCCGCCCTCGCACTAGCCGGAGGGGCTGGCCACCAGAGTCCGAGGGCCACAGTGGCGACCCTATCCGGCCTGTACGACCTGTTGCGCTTGCTCTTCGCCCGCGTCGGTCAACCTAGCTGCCTCCACTGCGGCGGACGGGTGCAGACGCACCGCTTTGAAGAAGCAAACGAAGCGGCTGCGAGTATGCCAGAGGGCACTCGCCTGATGATTCTCGCGCCGCGCCGACAGCGGAAGGACGAGACGCCCGAGCAAGTTCTCGCCGCAATTGACCGCGCCGGCTACCGCCATGTCCGCCTCGACGGACAAGACCTGCTGCTGGATGACATCGCGCCCGAACACGTCGCCCGCGCCCAGCACCTGTCCGTGGTCGTCGATCGCCTCATCGTCAAAAAGGGCATCGCGCGCCGCCTGCAAGGATCGCTGCAAGCAGCCTTGGAAGCGGGCGACGGCCAAGTGGTTCTTTCAACCCCAGACGCAGCCAGCGATCTGGTCTTTGCCGTGCGGCCGGCATGTTCTACCTGCGGTGCGCCCTTCCCTCCCTTAGAACCCGCGCTCTTTTCCTTTAATAGCGCGACCGGAGCCTGCCCGACGTGCCGGGGCCTCGGGGTGCAGAGCGGCTTGAGCAGCGAGCAGATTTTCGCTGGTGGGCAGGCTACACTCGAAGGGGCCTTGGGTCCCTTGTGGCACGACTTTGGCCACGGCGATTTGCGCGACCGTCTGCAAACCTTCTGCCGGCGGCACCAAGTCGATCCCGAACAGCCCGTGGGCGACTGGCCGGACCAAGCAGCCGAACGGCTGTGGCACGGCGAGGGCCGCCGATTCATCGGACTGGCGCGCTGGCTGGAGCGCATCAGTGCCAAAGCCGCAGGCGAGGAATTGGCTTGGCTGGAAGAACGCCTCGACGACGCGCCGTGCCCTAGCTGCGGCGGGGCACGATTGCGACCTGAATCCCTCGCCGTGGAATTGGGCGGAGCGTCGATTGCCACAGTCGGCGAGTGCGCGGTCGTCGCGGCGACCGAGTGGCTCAACAACCTCGATTTTCCCGCAGCTACAGCCCCCGTCGGCGAGGCCATCCGCGCCCAGATCAGCCGCCGCCTGAACCTATTGCAAGAGTTGGGACTAGAGTACCTGCAACTGAACCGCCGCGCCGACACCCTGTCGAGCGGGGAGTTTCAGCGGCTGCGCCTCGGGTCCGCCCTGTCGTCGGGCACCACGCAGATGCTCTACGTGCTCGACGAACCCAGCGCCGGTCTGCACGCACGCGACGCCGCCCAACTCCTAGACGCGCTCAGGACACTGCGCGACGCCGGAAACTCCGTGTTCCTAATAGAACACGACGCCGCACTCTTGCGCGGAGCCGACTGGCTGGTTGATATGGGACCGGGTGCGGGGACCACCGGAGGGCAGGTCGTAGCCGAGGGCACGCCGAGTGAGGTAGCCGCAGCCGAGTCTTTGACCGGACGCTATCTGCGCGGTGCACTGCAATTGCCGCGCACCCGAGCGCGCCAGCCACAGGGGTGGTTGGTCCTATCCGGTGCCCGCGGCCACAACTTGCGCCAACTCGAAGTAAAATGGCCGCTGGGGACCTTGATCTGCGTGACCGGGGTTTCCGGTTCGGGCAAAAGCTCGCTGGTCAGCCACACCCTGCATCCGCTCTTGGCGGCCAAACTCCACGGCGCTCAGCGTCGTCCCCTGCCCTATGATTCTTGCACCGGAATCGAGCAGGTAACGCGCGTCGTCGCGGTCGATCAGCGGCCCATCGGCCGCAGTGCGCGCTCAAACGCGGCGACCTACACGGGGTTGCTAGCGCCGATTCGCCGCCTGTTTGCCGACCTGCCCGAAGCTCGCCTGCGGGGCTACCGGCCCGGGCACTTCAGCTTTAACTCCCCAGAGGGAGCCTGCGACCTGTGCAAGGGTCGTGGAGTGTACAGCACGCGCCGAGGCGCATTCGACGATCTCGAAGTAGTATGCCCTTCTTGCAGCGGACGGCGCTACCGTGCCGAGGTCTTGGACGTGCGCTTCCACCAGCACCACATCGCCGAAGTGCTGGAGCTGAGCGTGGCCGCAGCGAGCGAGCTTTTTGCAGCCGTGCCCCAAGTCGCGCAGCGGCTAGACACCCTCGCGGAAGTGGGCTTGGGCTATTTGCACCTCGGCCAGCCGGCGACCAGTTTTTCCGGCGGTGAGGCGCAGCGAGTTAAGCTGGCTGCCGAACTGGGGCGCTCGCGCCAAGATCACGCGCTCTACATCCTCGACGAGCCGACCTCGGGCCTGCACTTGGAGGATGTGCGCTTGCTGCTGGCGCTGTTGCAGCGCTTAGTTGACGAGGGCAATACCGTAGTAGTAGTTGAACACCACATCGAATTTATCGCGGCCGCCGACTGGGTCATCGACTTGGGGCCAGAAGGCGGCGAAGCTGGCGGAGCAATCACCGCTTGCGGCCGCCCCGAGGAAGTGGCCAGCGCGGCCGACTCC
>JAJEEZ010000046.1:0-9975 GCA_022820705.1 Candidatus Latescibacterota bacterium
GGGAAGCGGTTTTGGCGGGAACCAAGCCTCAGCCAACGGAATAGGAAGATTACAATTACAAATGGCAGATCGTGTTCTCCAAATCTTGGTACCAGACATCGAACGCTTGGCAGCAACAACGGTTGCCAAATATAGACTTCCCGGCATGGCGCTCGGCGTTATCCGCGATCGCGAACTCGCTTGGTTCGGCGGGTTCGGCGCAGCGGATCTCGATTCGGGTAAAAAACCTACTGCAAGCACGATTGCCCGCATCGCCTCAGTGACCAAGACGTTCACTACAACTGCGATTATGCAGTTGCGGGATGCGGGGCAACTCAAGTTGGACGATCCACTGGCACAGCACATTCCCGAATTTGCTTCGGTTCGCGCTATCGACGGCGATGTTGACGGTGTGACGCTCCGACGATTGTTGACACACCGCTCCGGCTTGGTCACCGAGTCGCCGACGCACGGTTGGAATGATCTCCACTTCCCCAGCCGCGAGGAGATGCTTGGCAAACTGCCAGAGACGGGGATTGTCATCCCGCAAGACTCCGCTTTCAAATACTCAAACCTTGCATTTGGGTTGCTCGGCGAAGTGGTGTACAGGGTCACCGGCACGCCATACATCGAATACGTCCACGCCAATATCATTGAGCCACTCGGCCTAGCCTCCACGGTCTTCGATCTGACGGACGAATTGCGTCCTCACTTCTTTGTCGGTTATAACCCGACGCCCTACCAAGACCGCCCTGAACGCGCTCCTTACGCCCACCTGAACGGGATTTCAGCGGCGGGTCAACTGCATTCCACCGTTGGCGACTTGGCAAAGTGGGTATCGTTCCAATTCCAAACCGACGGCGGAGACCGCCGCGGGGCACAGGTACTCAAGGGATCAACACTGGTAGAGATTCAACAACCGCAATACGTCGAGCCGGACTGGTCGGCGGGACAATGTCTAGGCTGGCGCGCAACCCGCATCGGCGACCATGTCTATCACAATCACGGCGGCGGGATTCACGGCTTTGGAACACAGGTGTGGTTTAACATTCCGCGGAAAACCGGCGTGGTTGTTCTCATCAACATGTGGCCCCCACACGGAGGTCTTGAGATTGCACAGGAAGTACTTGAAATGGTACTAAATGCCGACGAAGCAGTGCCGCTTGTACCCGAGCAGCCAGCGCTTGAACCAACACCAGAGGCATTGCGACGCTTTGTCGGTTATTATCGCGCCGAGCCGGGCATCGATGTGGACCTTGAGGTGCGCGACGGCAGCCTGCGGCTTGTGGCGCACGGTGGGTCTGCGTATTCCCTACATGCCCCGGCAGTCCTCGAACCAACGGACAAGGAGGCGGAATGGCTTGTTCGAGAAGGTCGTGCAGCCGGAGAAATCGCCCGCTTTAAGTTTGACGACGATGATCGCGTACTTAGCTACGAGTTGGGGGCCTTTGTATTCAAAAAGTTGGTGTGACGAGGCGGCCCCTCTACTCAATTTCTGTGAGAATCGCTTTCAGTCGTTCCGGATAGTTTGTCAAAATTCCATCGACGCCGATCTCAATGTAAGTTCGCATATCTTCAGGAGTATCTGCATAAAAGACATGCACAACTCGTCCTGCCGCATGTGCCTTTTGCACAAACTCCCGAGTCGTGATGTCCCGTCCCGGCTGCATCGTCCGCAGCTCCATCTCTACCGATTTGCGGATATATTCCTCTGGTGTGCGATTCGCGCGAAAGATTCGGCACTCAATTTGCGAGTCAATCCCAGCAAAGATTCCAACGCTTTCATCGCTGCACGCCAAAATAGAAGCCTCTACCATCTGAAACTCGCGCAATGCCTGTGCAACCTTGCGTTCATAGTGACCGTCTGGATTGCCCCCTTCTTTGAGGTGGACATTGAGCCTAACCTTCCCTTGTACGAGGTCTAATGCTTCCTCCCACGTTGGCACGCACTCGCCCTGAAACTGTTCACCAAACACGCTTCCGGCGTCAAGGGCTTTGATCTCACTTAATGTGAGTTCGGCAATCGCGCCCGTGCCATCTGTCGTTCGATCTACAGTTGAGTCGTGCATGACAATTAGATGGTCGTCCTTTGTCATGTGGAGATCTAGCTCAATCTCATCAACGCCAATTTCCAACGCCTTCTGAAAGGCGATCAACGTATTTTCGGGATAGTTTCCCGACGCACCCCGATGAGCAACATTAACAACCATTTTTTATGCCTCCTCGATTAGCGCCATGAAATTACGGCGTGCTGCAGTACGGCACCACCACAAACGCCACCCCAGTAGGCGAGTACCGAGGATTTTCATAGACCGTTACCAGCATACCAGCGGCGACTTCTGCAATCTGCTGCACTCGTCCCGAAGGCCAGCGCACGCGTACCGCATCAGCTCGTTGATGTGCACCTAAGCCGACGAGCAAGGTCGCGCTGTTCTGGGCCGAAAATCCCTCGCCGGCCCGGTGCTCGCGCAGCAGCGTCCTCCCGCCAACATCCACTTCCACTTGCACGCCATACCCATCGCGTACACTCCACTCGCGCGAAACCTCGTCGCGGTCGTTGCCCCCCACAAACCGCAACGCGAGAATGTGCCCCGCCTTGCTCCGGTTGGCAAACAACTCGCAGAGCGGCTCATTGGCATTGACGACAGCCAAATCAATGCGCCCATCGCGGTCAAAGTCCAAGGTGGCGAAGGCACGGCCATCCGCAGGTGAATCCGTCGCCGACAGGCCCGACACGTCGATAAAGTCGAGACCTTCTACATTGAGAAAGAAACGGTTGCGTTGGTATCCACTGAGCGAGGCCCCAGCGTCGAGCCGCGCCCCCACGTTGTACGCCCCATCCGTCCGGCCATGGCGCACGACCGTGCGCCAAAACAGACTTCAGGTATCCTCCGGGAGAGCGACTTCGGACGGCGGAGTGTAGTAACCGCTCAGAGCGTAGATGTCGAAATCGCCGTCGTTGTCAAAGTCCAAAAATTGGCCGCCCCAACCCCAGCCGCCGTCTTCCACCGGCGAGTCTGCGACGAGAGTGAAACCCTCACTGCCGTTCCGCAGTAGGGAGTTGCCCCGAGCCAAAGGGGCAAACGCCGCACCCGCCTGCCCAGCGGCTTCCGTGATGCGGCGACCAGCACTGCTGTGCATGTTGGTCACGTATAAGTCTTGACGGCCATCTCCGTCGTAATCGGCCCAACTCGCGCCCATGCCAAAGCCCGGATCCGCAGCCCCGCTCTCCTCGGTGACATCGACGAGGGCACCGCCGTCATTGCGGAGCAAGTTATTAGCGGCAAAGTCGTTGGCGAGGTAGAGATCCGGGTCGCCATCGCGGTCGTAGTCGGCCCAAGTCGCCTGTAACGTATTGCGCCATACGGCAGCAGTTGGCTCAAAGCGTCCGTTGACGAGGTTGCGCAACAGGACGTTGGGCGGCCCAGGCGCGTCGTAGATGAGATGGCCGATGCGGTCGCGGCTCAGGCCGTAGAGTGTGCGAGCGTGATCCGCAGGCAGGAAGTCGGCCAGCAGCGCGCCGCCCCAAGAATCAGCTCGGGACGCAGAGGGAACCGCGGCGAGCAACATCCGCGCGGCATACGTGGAGAAGTACGCATCGAGCAGACCGTCGCCGTCGTAATCGGCCGCTGAGATCGAAGCCACGAGGAACGGCAAGACGCCATCGCCCAAATCGCGGGAGGCGAAGTGCCCATCCTCGTTGACCATGTAAAGGCTCGGCGCAAGCGTGCGGCCGAGGAAGACATCCGGGTCGCCGTCGTTGTCAAAGTCGGCGAAAAGCGCAGCGGCCGTGTGGTGCTCCACATCGAGGCCGTATTGGGCTGCGCACTCGGTAAACGTGCCGTCGCCGCCATTGCGCAACAGCATGTTCCGCCCCTGACGCACAGCAATGTACAGGTCGTCGTATCCATCGGCGTCGATATCCACTGCACTGATGCCGGGATGGCGGTCAAAGGCTTGGCGGGTGAAATGGCGATGCGGCGCGACAAACGCAGAGTCGCTAAACGACTGGCGCACCAGTGCGGCGTGGCGCGAAAACCTAGCCCGGTCGCGATCCTCGTCGCGCGGAAGCGCCTCGTCGAGGACTTCGGCAAAAAGCGCGTGCTCCCGCGTGAGCACCTCCAACGATTCGGTCTCCCAGCGCTGAATCCGCCAAGCACCATCTTCCCCCTGCTGCCATTCGAGCATCAGCCGAGCCAGTATTTGCGCGCGAGTGCCGTCTTGTGTCTGCGCCGAGGCGTCGAAGCGCAAGTGGGCTTGGTAAATCGTCTCTTCCGCGTCGAGAAAATGCCCGGTCTCAATGTGAAAGGCCGCATAGTCGATGGGATGCACCTCAGCCAAGAGCGAATTCCACAGTTGAATGTCTGAACCATGGAACTGCTCGACGGATGCAATCCGCCAATGCTGACGCTTAATACCCAGCGCCGGGACAACTTCGGTCGCCTCCCCCGTCTGCCCCACATCCGCAACATCAACCGCGTCGGCAAAAAGCGCGCGAGCCGGTACCGCGGGCAGTTGACCTTGGTACATCCCCAAGGCGAGCAGCGGCAGAACCTCGCCACTCAGATGTTGTTGCACCGCTTCGCTGCGATCAATAGTCGCCAACAGCCGATTGCGTTCCTGCACCTTTTGCAGTGAGCGGACCGTACCGTATCCTCCGAGAACGGCAAGCGAGCCAAAGATGAAAGCGACGAGCGCAATGGGAATCAGCGGCAGCCGAGGACAACGCCAAACGAGCCAACCGCCACCAAAGAGCAAGGCGATCTGAAGGACGATGATACCCTCGGTGCCAAGCGAATGCGCCGGAAAAAAATGCGCAAGTCCCAGCGGATTGAAAGCCAAGCCACTGAGCAGCAGGGCCGCACCGGCGAGGCGCACGGCAGCGCGCGGGCGATTGGTCACCGGTCGCATCCTTCGCCTAGCAGATCAGAGGTCAACTCCAGCCGATACAAGGCGGCTTTACCCCGCTGGGTGCAGTTTTTGTCACGGCAAGACAGCATAGTATATTAGACGCCGAATAGCAGATTGGCATAAAAAGGAGGTGTCCCCTGTTCGCTGAAATCGCCCGCCACGCTCTCGATCGAGTGCCCTTGTCCATCATCTTCGACGATTCCACGGTGCTGGTCAACCTCAACTATTTCTTCCTCCGCGACCGCACTATCGCCGAGGGCCGTCCCCAGCGCTGGGAGGACGTGCCAGTGGTCCATCCTACATCCTTTACCCGCGAATTTGCCGAGTGGTGCCTGGCAAGCGGCGTCCGGGGCAAATTCTCAGTAGTGCCCTGCCCAGCGGCCCTAGGGCGCATCGACGAGGGACTGCCCCTCTTCAGCAAAGCCCAGCAAGACGAATGGCTGGCCATGTGCCGCGAGGTCATCGTCCCCGCCTTCGACATCACGCCCGAGATGCTCACCCACACGTTCGTGCTAGACCCCAAAACCTTGCAGCCGCTGCCCTCTAGAATATGGGAGCAATACGATTGGGCCGCGCTGCCCGAGGATCAAGAGGAGTTGGTCACCGAGTACATCGCCCAAGCGTGCCGCATTCTAGTCGCTGTGGGTCTGACGCCCCAAGGAGTAACTTCACCGGGCGGTTTCGGCGGCCGCACCTTGCCCTTTTACGCCCGCTGTGCTGGCGAGGCCGTGCGCCAAGTCACGGGCAACCCCCTGCCCTACTTTTTTCAGCGAGTCTCCAAGGACGACACGGTAGATACGCCCGTGTGGTACCCCGACCGCCAAACCGGCCAAGCCACTGGCGAAATCATCGCCTCCACCGGCGACTGGACCGGCAGTTGGACCGGCTATGGCGAGGTCGATCCCGACAAGTACATCACTCCCGACTTGGAAGGCGGTCGCCTACCAGCCCTCATTGACGCAGGCGAACCGGCTGTGCTCATCAGCCATTGGCAGGGATTCTATGGGCTACACGATGAGGACCGACGCGGCTTTAACGCATTCAAGAAGGTGGTGAGCCGCCTCGCCGAGCGCGATCCGAGAGGAGAGCGCACCCAATGGCGCACCTGTAGCCAAATCACCACCTATGCCTGCGCCCGCGCAATGGCCGAAATCGCAGTAGAGGGCAACACCGTCCGCCTCGACCTGCCGGTGCAGACCCCTGACCTGACTTTGCGCCTAACGGAGGGAGAGGTGCGCTCAGTCCGGGTGGATGGTCGCCCATTGACGCGAGCTGCGAACCGCGCCGCCTTTAAAAGCGACACTTTCTTATTAGAGGACGGAGCTGCTTTAGTCGCCTTTGACCCGACCCAACGCCAAGTGCTAGTGGAAGTGGAATAACCAACTTAACCGGAGACTGTAACCATGAACTCACGCCCCCAAGTACTCATCGCCTGCAACAAGCATGTGCGCGAGCAGTACCTCGCCGCGGCCGATTTCGCACGCCTCGAAGCCTTCGCCGACTGGGACTGGTTCGAATGCGAAGGTGGCGGCATTTACGACACCAACGCAGACCCCGAAACCGCCCAAGCGCTAGGCGAGCGACTAAGTAGTTACAACGGACTAGTCGTCTGCCACGGCTGCCCCACAATCGATGCCGCGATCTTGGATCAAGCCCCCGGCCTAAAAATCATCGGCGAGCTGGAAGGCGACCGCTTTGCCAGCCGCATCGACGTCGAGGCCGCTTGGGCGCAGGGCGTCTGCACAGTCGATACGACCAACGGCTCTTCGTATCCAGTGTCCGAGTGGGCCTTGGCGCTCATCATCATCTCCCTGCGCAACGCCGGTGCCCAATTCCGCCGCCTCATCGCCGGCGACGTGAGCCCTCGTCCGCAAAGCGACTTTGGCTTTATCCACGGCGATCTGACCGGCAAGCGCGTCGGCCTGATCGGCTGCGGGCACATTGGCCGACGACTGATCCAGTTTTTGCGCCCCTTCCAGAACGAAGTGTGGGTGTATGATCCCTATCTGGCGCGGGAGATGGCCGACGCCGTCGGCTTCCTCAAAACCTCACTGGACAACGTGATGTCGCAGTGCGACGCTATCGTCTGCCTAGCCCCGCACACCCCGCGCACCGAGCGCATGATTGGCCAGCGGGAACTGGACCTGATCCAGCCGGGCGCGGTATTCGTCAACGTGTCGCGCGGCAAAGTGGTGGATTCAGATGCGCTGGTTCAGCGGCTCAAGCGGGGCGACATCGTCGCCGGTCTAGACGTGTTCGACCCGGATGTGGGCGAGGACAACGCCTATGGCGACAAGGAGATTCTCCACCTCGAAAACGTCTTCGTCACCCCGCACATCGCTGGCGTAACCGAGCAGAGCTATCCGCGCTTTTTCGAGCTAATGGTCGATGAACTCGACCGCTTTTTCCACGGACACGAGACCCTTTTCGACCTAACGCCGCGCTCCATCGCCAACCGCCGGGGCAGTGAGAGTTGACCATGCTGACTCCACTCCAATATACCGATCACCTAATCGAAATCGCCGGTCCCCAAAGGCCGGCCATGGTCGCGCGCTTGCGGGAACTGGCCATTGCCTGAGTATGAAACCGCTTCTAGGCGAGCAATCCCCGCAGGTAGTCGACGGCCAGGCCAATGGCCTCGAGGTCGCTCACCGCATTGCCCTGGCCTTCGAAGACGATGGACATATTGCCGTTGAAGTCGACTTGGCGGAGAATTTCGACAATGCGCTCGTAGTCGAGCCACTCCTCCCGGCCGCGGTCGATTTTGTATATTTTGGCCCGCACATAGGTGGCGTGGGGCGCGGTCTGCTCCATGAAGTCATAGAAGTCGACCGCGGAATCCTCGGCCCCGGAGGGCGCCGCGCCCGGCGAGCCTTGCCACCAGCCCGTGTCGAGGATGAAGGTGAAGTTTTCGCGGTTGACATCGCGCAGTATTTTGAGAATATCGTCCCCAGTGGGCGCGATGACCGGGGCGTGGTTGTGGAGGCCGACGAACACGCCTTTGCCGGCGGCGTAGTCGCAGACCTCCTGGAAGCTGCCAATGGCGTCCTGCCACAGGACGCGGCGGTCGACGGCTGCGGCGGGGATGCCGCCGCCGAAGAGGCGGACCAAGGGCGCGCCCATAAAGGCGGCCAGATCAATGCCCTCTTTGACTTCGGCAATGCGCCGGCGGCGTTCGGCTTGGGGCAGGGCAACGCCCTGGGGGCGGCCGTCGATCTGCTCGACGCCGACAAAGCCGCGGCCCACGCCCAAAAAGCCAATGGGCAGGCCACACTGCTGGCAGAGGGCCTTGATGGAGCGCAGATAGGCCGGGTCCCGGGCGCGGAAGCCGCGGAAGAGCTGAAAGTCGACCACGTCGAGATCCCAGGCGCGGATCTGGCGCACCAGGGCGGCGATGTCCAGCCAGTTGCGCGGGTCTTCCTTGTCGGCATAGGGCAGGTCTTCGGCGACCCGCAGCATGGCGTTGCAGCCTAGTTTGATCATGCGATGTCGGTGTGTCCGGGCGCATCGGACAAAAGTCGCCCGTGCGCTCGACCTTGACCAAGCGTCCAAAAAGATCCTTATAATACACTACACAGAGAAGTTGAACCATGCATCTGATCGCCCCGACGGCAACAGTACAAGTACCAGACTGGGTCGCGTACCCGGATCGCGACTGGATACAGATCACGCCCGCCGAATCCGGTCTCGATGCGCGGAAATTCGCCGCCTGGCTGGACAGCCTCAATGTCAGAGGGGCGAGCTTTGGCGGCGAGGACCACAGCGGCAACCAGTACGGTGCCGTGCTCACGCGCGGCGGATACCTAGTACACGCTTGGGGCGACCCCCACTATCGGCATCAGACGGCCTCGGTCGGCAAGGCCCTAACGTGGGTGGCGCTGGGCGCGGCCGTTGACGACGGCCTCCTCGACCCGGACGAGCCGATCCACCAAACGTGGACCGGGGCCGGGCAGTTGTCGCACGAGCACAAGTACCTCGATTGCGGCCACCACCAAAAACTCACCTGGCGCCACTTGGTCGGGCGGCGCGACGAAAGCCTGCACTGGGGCGGCTTCCCCTTTGAAATCGGCAACCGCTGGCGGGAGCAGCGCACGGGTCTCGAAGAGCGGGACGCAGTTCCCGGCATCCCCGCATGGGCCCATTGGACGGGCGATCCCTTCTACGACTGCTACGCCCACGCCGAACCGGGCACTCAAGGGCTGTACAGCAGCGCCGGCTTCTGGCGGTTGGGCCAAGCGCTGACCTACGTTTGGGGCCGCGATCTCAAGGACGTGATCCAGGAGCGTCTGTTTGACGTCATTGGCATCCCGTACGAGCGCTGGGACTGGCTCGCCGGCGGCGCAGTGAAAGAGCGGAAATACCTCTATCCCACCATTCCAGACGCGTACACCTACCTCGACCCACCCTACGAAATTGGCGGCCAGATCGTGCGCAGCGGCCCGGGTTGGGTAGTCATCAGCGCCTCAGACCTAGCGCGCTTCGGTCACCTCAATGCCACCCGAGGCATGTGGAAGGGGGAGCGCGTCATCGACGACGCTTGGCTGCGCGGCCACGGCGGGGGCAATAAGAGCGGAGCCAGCGGCGAGTGCGAGCACTTCACGGCCATGGGCGTGGTGACGACAATCGGCCTGCCCGAGTACAGTCACGGGGTCGAGACCAAGAGCATCCTCCCCGACGACTTCTTCGTCACAGAAGTCCAGCCGAGTTCTCAGAAGAGCTAGAGGAAAACCTCAGTCGGCGGAATCGAGACAGTAGAGGACGGAGTCTTCGCCTATGGATGGGAGGGCGGAAAAGTCTCCAGCCAGCGCGGATCGTAGTCGCTTTCAAAGAGCCAGTCGAAATGATCCGGCACAATGTGGGCGCGGTCCGGGCGCAGTTGGCACCGCAGCCGGGGGAAGAAGTCCATCAGGGCATCGCGCTGGTTCTTGGGCAGGCCGCCTGAAACCCCAGCGGCGATCCACGAAGTGCCCATGGCTTTGCGGGGCACGGTGTCCTCGTTCTGCCAAGCCGAGTGCAGTCCAGCGCTGCAGAGCACCAGAATTTGTCCCCGCCGCGCCACTGCGGGAATAGGCTCGCATTCGAGAT
>JAJEEZ010000216.1:0-4035 GCA_022820705.1 Candidatus Latescibacterota bacterium
CTGCACGGCTCCTTGCCCAACACCTCCCCCTATCCGCGTCGGCTCCTACTCTTGCAGTATTGCGCTGGCGACTCCTGGCCCTTGGTGCCAGCGCCCGACTGGGAGGGCTACTGCCGGACCTTTGTGCGCGGCGAGCCAAGCCGACACATCCGCGTCGCCGACGTGCCCGTGAGCATGCCGATGCCCGGAGCCAAAGTCGGCGGCTCCATCTACGCTACCCAGACCGTATTGCGCCACTCAACCTTCGGATCGGCGAAAGCCGCTCAGCCCACCTAACACTGCGCCCTACGCCCCGCGCCCATGAACCTGCAACACCTGCGCTACTTCCTCGCCGTGGCGCGCACGGGCGGCTTTACCCAAGCGGCGCGCCAGATGAACGTAACCCAGCCGACGGTTTCCAGCGCGGTTTCGGAGTTGGAAAAGAGCATGGGAGTCCAGCTCTTCAACCGCGACAATCGGCACGTGGCCCTTACTACCGAGGGCCGCCTGCTGCTGAGCTATGCCGTCCAAGTCGAGGACTTGCTGGAGGAGGCCAGCGAGCGGCTGCAGCGAAGCGACCTAGAACCGGGAGGCGGCTTTCAGTTCGGGGCGGTGGACGCGGCCGTCATTTATCTCCTGCCGGAAATTCTCAAAGAGTACATGCGCCGCTATCCGGGCGTCGCGCTCAAGACCCAAGTTGCCCCCTCGCGCTACCTCATCGACGACCTACTGATGCAACGCTCGGAATTCGCGCTGGTCCACCTGCCCTATACCCATCCCAAAATCGACGCCGTGCCGATTTACCGCGACGACATGCCCTTAGTCGTCGGGCCAGCGCATCGCTTTGTCCAGTGCGGATCCGTCGCCCTTGCCGAAGTAGTAGAAGAACCGCTAATCCTCTTTCACGCCGACTCAATCTCGCGCAAGGTGATTGACGAGCAGCTCGCCGAAGCCGGCCTAGCCCCGGGCGCGGTGATGGAACTGCGCAGCCCAGAGGCCATGCGCAAGTTGGTGGAGGCCGGAGTGGGTATCTCGTTTTTGCCGCGACTGACCATCCGCGAATCGCTGGCAAGCGGCGCGCTCAAAACAGTAGAAGTGCGCGGCGTGGCCTTTGAGCGCGAAATCGGCGTGGCTTGGCGTCGGGGCCGCTACTTTGGCCAAGCCGTGCGGCTCCTGCTCGAAGCCGTGTTTGCCGCCTACGGCGGACGGGACGAGTGGCTGCAAAAGATCGCCCCGAAAAGTTGAGACCCCCGCGATATTGCCACGATTCGCGCCAGCGGCGTTCTTATTTTCAACCCATTTTTGACCCAAAACTGAGAGCAAGCATTATGATTGATCCAAAGGCCGTGCGCACCGATCCCGACGCCATGCGCGAGGCAATACGGGTGCGCAAGGTTGACCCGGCCAAAGCCAATGTGGATCGCTGGTTGGCCCTCGACGCGGCGCGGCAAAAGTTGCAGCGAGACATCGACGCGCTCAACAGCGAGAAAAAGCAACTAGCCCAACTCGGTCGCAACGACCCGGATGCAGCACGGGAAAAGGGGCGAGAGTTGCGCGAGCGCGGGCGAGTGCTGGAGCACGAGTTGGGAACTGTCGTCGCCGAGTGGCAGCAAATCATGGATTGGTTCCCCAACTGGCCGCATCCCGACATGCCCGCCGGTGCTGGCGAGGAAGACAACGTTGAGGAGAATGCCTGGATTCCGGGGCAAGGCTACCTAGCCGCCGACAAGCTCGGCCGTGGGAACACCAGCGCCGAGTACATGCCCACGCGGCCCCTACACGCCCCAGACGACGCCTTTGAACCGCTGCACCACGCAGACCTCGGCGTCAAATTAGGCGGCATCAACACCTTGCAGGGCGGCCAAGTTTCCGGCTCGCGCTTTGCCTATTTGCGCGGCGATGTCGCGCGGATGCAATACGCCCTGAGCCAGCTCCTCATCGACGAGCTTTTAGCGCGCGGGTACGAGATGTTCGTGCCGCCGCTCCTCGTCCGGGAGCGCTCCCTGTACGGCACCTCGCACTTTCCCGAGGGGCGCGACCAAGTCTATGCCATCAAGACCGATAACGTAGAAGAAGGAGCCGAACTCTTCTTAGTCGGATCCTCCGAACCGGCCAATTTCAGCTACTTCATGGACCAGAACTTGGACTCGGCCGAGCTGCCCGTCAAGCTCTTCGCCTATACGGCCTGCTTTCGCTCGGAAGCCGGGTCTTGGGGCCAAGACGTCAAGGGCATCAAGCGCATGCACCAATTCGACAAAATCGAAATGAACGCCGTGTGCCTGCCCGACCAGTCCGAAGCCCTGTACGAAGAATTCGGCCAAATCAACGAATGGCTCCTGCAAGAGTTGGCCTTGCCCTACCGGGTCGTCGATAAGTGCCACGGCGACGCGGGCTATCTGGCCAGCCATCGGCAGCGGGACGTGGAAGTGTGGATGTCCGGGACGGGCGAGTTCATGGAGGTAATGACCGACACCAACGCCACGGACTATCAGGCCCGGCGCTTGAACATCCGCTACAAGGGCGCGGCTGGGCGAGGGTTTTGCCACCTAGTCAACGACACGGGCTGCGCAATGGGCCGACTGCTGATCGCCATTTTGGACAACTACCAGCAACCCGACGGCGCAGTACAAGTCCCCGAAGCCCTGCAACGGGTCGTGCAGAAGAGCGTCCTGCAACCGAAAGGTGCGTGATGGGCGAGCGACTCGATGGCCGAAAAATTGCTGCCCAAGTGCAAGAAGAGCTGCTAGTGGACATCGCGCACCTGAAGCAAGAGCACGGTATAGTGCCGGGCCTGGCAGTCGTGCTAGTGGGGGACGACCCGGCCTCGCTGTCCTACGTGCGCGCTAAAGGCCGAGCTTGCAAAGACCTCGGTATTCACTCCGAGCAAATAGATCTACCGGCCAGCGCCACCACCGAGGACGTGCTAGCCACTGTCGAGCGGCTCAACGACGACGACGAGATCCACGGCATCTTGGTACAGCTACCGCTGCCGGGGCAAGACGAGCAGCAAGTCCTCAACGCCATTGACCCGGACAAGGATGTCGATGGCTTGCACCCGGTCAATTTGGGTCGCCTCGTGCGGCATGAGGAGTGCTTTTGGCCCTGTACGCCGCATGGGGTCTTGCAGATTCTCAGCCGCAGCGGGATCGAGGTAGAAGGCCAACACGTGGTCGTAGTCGGCCGCAGCGCGCTCGTGGGACGGCCCGTAGCCATCTTGCTGGGGCACAAGGCGGCCGGGGCCAATGCCACAGTGACCCTGTGCCACACCGGCACCCGCGACCTCGGACACTTTACGCGCCAAGCGGACATCCTAGTGGTGGCGGCTGGATTTCCCCGTGGGATCACAGCGGATATGGTCAAAGAAGGGGCGGTGGTAATCGACGTGGGCACTAACCAAATTGACGACCCCTCGCGCGAGCGAGGCTGGCGGCTCGTCGGCGATGTGGACTACAAACAGGTGCGCCCAAAGGCCCGCGCGATCACGCCCGTGCCCAACGGAGTCGGGCCGATGACGATCGCGCTATTGCTCTACAACACTGTGTGGGCAGCCAAGCGGCAGGTGGGATTGGCTGGGTGAATATCGCCTATCAATCTAGGGCCGTCGCGTCCAGAGCAGCATGTGGCTCTACCTCTCGCTCGATTTGACGACGCGTCGTGCGCTCGGCAACATCGAGATCGTAGCGCGTCTGAAGATTGATCCAGAACTCAGGCGTCATGCCAAAGTAGCGCCCAAGGCGCAGCGCAGTATCGGTCGTGATCCCCCGGCGTCCGAGCACAATATCATTCAGTCGCGGACGCGAAACCTCGATCGCTTGGGCAAGTCGGTACACGCTGATCTCCATGGGCGTCAGGAATTCGTCGCGCAGAATCTCGCCGGGATGCACCGGCGGCAGCCGTCTTCCAGAGGCCACATCCGAGAAATCGACCTCTCGCCTGTCCAGTTCTTTCCGCTTGATAGTCATATTCATTCTGCGGAGGCGGATCACCCCCGGAGTCCTACGTGACTAGGACTCGAACGCGCCGCCGAGGAATATCATAGTGACCAAAGAACTGTCG
>JAJEEZ010000154.1:0-5775 GCA_022820705.1 Candidatus Latescibacterota bacterium
CAATCCAAGCCCAATTGACCAACTGTTTGCGGTTGGATACCGGCACGAGTGCTTGCAACCTACCCAGCCATCGGTTATATACCTGTTCGCTGCTGCTCATAAGGCCCTCCTTTGATCTTAGGCGGTTAAAAGAGAGCCATAAACTATGGGCAGCAGCCCTATTTTCAAAAGTGTAAGGGAATCAGCCCGCCATTATGAGCTTCGGCCTGTGGGGTTATCTCGTCGGTCATGTGGGCATTGCGTCCTCAGTGGTCATCGCCGTTGTCTTCGGGATTGTCGTGGACGATACGGTTCATTTTCTGAGCAAATATCTGAAGGCCCGGCGCGAGGGCCTTGCCGCACCCGAGGCCGTGCGCTCTGCCTTCCACATGGTGGGGCACGCTTTATGGACGACGACCGCGGTCTTGTCGGCCGGCTTTCTGGTGTTTGCCACATCGGGATTTGAGGTGAGCTGGGCACTTGGGCTTTTGGTCACCATCACGATTGTCTTCGCGCTTGTCGCCGATTTCCTACTCCTGCCAACGCTGCTGATTGCCATCGACCGGAGAAATTCATGATTTCCACGCGACTCATGCTGCCGTTTTTCGCGCTTTGTTTTATCGTTTTCTGTCTCGGCGCGGCACCTGTTCACTCCGAAAGTCCTACTCCCGAGGAAACTGGACTGAAAATCGCCGAGGATTCCCGCACGCGTGAGGAAGGCTTTGGCAACTTTACGGCCCAACAAACCATGGTGCTGCGCAACAAACACGGGCAGGAGAGCCGACGCCAGCTCCGGGTGAAGGTTCTCGAAGTCCCCGACGATGGCGACAAGAGCTTGTTTGTGTTCGACGAGCCGCGCGATGTCCAAGGAACGGCGCTGCTGATTCACGCGCATCGGGAAAGCGCGGACGATCAATGGCTCTACCTACCCGCTCTGAAGCGAGTCAAGCGCATTAGTTCGTCGAACCGCTCCGGCTCCTTCATGGGGAGCGAATTTGCCTATGAGGATCTGACCGCCGAGGCCGTGGAGAAATACACCTACCGCTACCTGCGCGACGAGCCTTGTGGCGAGTTGACCTGCACGGTCTCCGAACGCGTTCCCGTCGATAAGAAATCGGGCTATAGTCGCCAGGTGGTCTGGCGCGACAAGGATGAGTTGCGCGTGTGGAAGGTGGAGTACTACGACCGCAAGGATGCTCATTTGAAGACGCTCACACTGGGGAATTACCAGCAGTACCTGGAGCGTTACTGGCGCGCTGGCGAGATGACGATGGAAAATCATTTGACCGGGAAAAGCACTGTTTTGACTTGGACGGATTTTCAATTCCAAACAGACCTAGACGACCGCGATTTTACGCGCACCGGGCTAAAACGGGCGCGTTGATGCTGTTCCGTGCCAACATTCCCGCCGCATGAGGTTCCTTAAAGCAGTAGAATCAGGAGCCTCTTTTTATGATCTAGACGCGCTATGCGCCTTTAAGTGCTTCCGCCGATCAGTCAATGGAAAAAGACTTCGTACAACTTCCGGCAAAACAGGTGATGCTGGCGATGTTGGGCGTGATGCTGGCGATGTTTATGGCTGCGCTGGGTCAGACCGTCGTCGCCACTGCGATGCCCGTCATCATCGCGGACCTCGGCAGTTTCGATCGCTACACATGGGCTGCGACTGCATACTTGGTTGCGGCCACGGTATCGATCCCGATTGTGGGACGGCTAACCGATTTGTACGGGCGCAAGGTTTTCTTAGTCCTTGGCACAGCGGTCTTGATCGTCGGCTCTATACCGGCAGGCATGAGCCAGACCATGAACCAGCTCATCGCCTTCCGCGCCGTACAGGGCATCGGCGGTGGGACCATCATGGCGTACGGATTTCTGGTAACTGCCGATCTGTTCCCACCCGAAGTTCGAGGTAGGTATCAAGGATTAATAAGTCTCGTGTACGGGGTGGCTTCGGTTATCGGACCGACGCTGGGCGGCATCCTCACTGATGTGCTTTCATGGCACTGGATATTCTTCATCAATATTCCAATCGGGATTCCGATTCTACTGCTGATCATTCGGACTTTTCCGCCGATCCGGCCCGAGGTACAAAACCGCAGTCTGGACTATCTTGGTATGGTAACTTTGGTACTCTCCGTCGTACCCATACTGCTCGCGTTGTCCATAGTAGGGGTCCATTATGCGTGGGATACACTGCAGGTTATCGGCTTACTGGCCTTCGGTCTAGTTATGACGGCGATATTCGCAACCGTAGAATCGAAGGCGGTTGCTCCCATTATGCCTTTCGAGATATACAGATTCAGAGTGGTTGCCATCGCGGCAGCAGTTGCATTTCTCGCCGGCTTTGGACTGTATGGAACTATTGTTTTTTTACCGCTTTTCTTCCAGGGCGTTCTGGGTGTCTCGCCTACCAGCAGCGGCGGTTTCCTGACTCCCTTGATACTTGGAATTGTCGTTGGTGCGATAGTGTCGGGGCGAATGCTCGCTAGGAGGGACGGACGCTTTCGACGACAGGCGTTGATTAGTACGGGCTTAATGGCCCTCGGTATGTACTTCATCTCTACCATGAATGTGAATACCAGTTCCTTCATGGCCGTGGGATGCGTTGTGATCATGGCACTTGGGATTGGCGGCGTACTGGCCACGTTCAACCTCGCCGTTCAGAACACGGTGCCGTTTAGGCTCGTGGGTGCTGCTACTTCGGCGCTTCTATTCTACCGGCTGATCGGCGGTACGCTGGGACTCGCCGTGCTAGGCGTTGTGATGACGCATAGATTTTCTGCAAGAGTGGAAGAGACTGTCGCCGATGCGGTCAGGGCGGCGCTCGGCCCGGGTCGGTTGGACGCCATAAAGGACAACCCGAGGGTGCTAGTCGATCCGGCCGCCTTGGATGTGCTGAGAGCCGAATTCACGGAAGCTCAGATGGCGGACGCATTGCTGGGTACACTCCACTCGGCGCTGGCTGAGGCCGTGGGAGATGTGTTTGTGATCGGCGTAGTGGTCACAGCGCTGTCGGTGGTTTTGTCGCTGTTTTTGAGGGTGTCTAAAGAGGATTCGGAGGGAAGAGATTCTCAAACGCTTGAAAATGATGAAGAAGTGAGATCGAATGAGTAATTTCATTGCCGAGACCCAGATAAACGATCGCGATTACAAGCAAACCGGGCTGAAATGAGCGTGTTGATGCTACTTCGGGCGGCTCTCGGTGCTATCTGGATCTTGGTTTTTGCCGTCGAGGCATGGGCTGAGATTGAGCACGAGTTCTCCGGGCGCTTGAACGGCGAAAGCCGGTGGTTCCCCCAAGCCGGTGCTCACCCCGGCCAACGCTCACTCGCGAGCGGCTTTGTTGCGGTGCCCGAACTCTACTTGGAAGACTCCGGAGGTAGAAGCCTCACGTTAGCTCCTTTCTTCCGCTACGACAACTCAGATTCACGCCGCACCCACGCCGATCTGCGCGAAGCCTATCTGCTGCTATTCGGCGAAATCGGCGACGGCGAATGGGAACTGCGCGTGGGCGTCGATCAGGTGTTCTGGGGCGTCACCGAATCGCAGCATTTGGTCGATATTGTCAACCAAGTCGATTTCGTCGAACATCCGGCCGGAGAGGCCAAGCTGGGGCAACCCATGGTGTATTTCACCTGGTCTAGCGATTGGGGTGTGATGGAAATACTAGGTCTGCCCTATCACCGCGCCCGCACCTTTCCGGGCCAAGCCGGTCGTCTGCGTCTGCCGCTCGTGGTAGAAGCTGAGCATGTCGAGTACGAGAGCGAGGCCAAGGAGCGGCATGTGGATTTTGCCGCCCGCTACAGTCACAGCTTTGGACTTCTCGATCTGGGGGTGAGTGCATTCAACGGCACTAGCCGGGAGCCTGCTCTGAAGATACTCTTGGATTCTGGCGGCGCACCGGCCTTAGGTCAGTACTACGCGCAAATTCGCCAATTTGGGCTGGACGCTCAGCTAACGGTCGGCTCTTGGTTGTTCAAGCTGGAGGCTATTCAGCGCGCCGGCGCTCGCAACCTGTCTGGCCGGGAAGAGGATTACGTTGCTTCTGTTTTTGGCGGCGAATACACGTTCTATTCTGTCTTTGGCTCGGCTGCCGATCTCAGTCTGCTCGGCGAATGGAATTACGACGGGCGCGGCCGCAATGCAACCCCAAGCCGCTCGCCCAACACGCTCGAAAACGATCTCTTCTGCGCCGCTCGCCTTGTGCTCAACGACGTTCAGAGCAGTGAAATTGTCGTTAGTATGCTGGGGGATGTGGACCGGACTACGCGCGCACTGGCCGTCGCGTTGGAGCGGCGCATCGCTGACCAGTGGTCTGTGAATTTGGAGTCGATCTATCTCCTCAATATCGACCAAGCGGATATCCACTACGAGACCCGCCGCGACAGCTTCGTTGAGCTGAGCTTGATGTATAATTTCTAGCGCGTCAGACTCGCGTCCGACCCACGAAAGAACAACTAGCCGGAATTGAAGATGCTGGCGGGATTTGTCCCGACGGCTCCTTTTTGCGGATACCTTTGTCGCCTAAGAAGCAACTATAAGGGTGATCATGGAACGGAGTGGAGAAAATTGCGTGCAGAAGGCGGCTGCTGGCGACTCCGCGGCGTTTGGTTCGCTCGTTGAGGAACACACGCCGTGGCTGCTGGTGCGGCTCACTCGCAGGCTGGGTTCGCAAGAGGCGGCAGAGGACGTCCTACAGGAGGCGTTCATTGCCGCGTACCAGCAGCTAGCGGAGCTGCGCGCTCCCGAGCGATTCGGCGCTTGGCTGTGCTCGATTGCGGACAACAAAGCGCGCATGTGGCAGCGGCGTCGTATCACGCAACTCAATCTGCTAGATCAGTTCGACTTGGCAGCACCGCCCGAGCAGGAGAAGCAGGAGATCAGGGCACTGGTGCGGAAGGCGATCGGGCGATTGAGTGATCCCCACCGAGACGTGATCGTCCACCACTACCTCAAGGGCTATTCATATCAGCAGACAGCAAAATTGTTGCACCTCCAAACTGGAGTGGTAAAGAGCCGTCTGCAAAAGGCCCGGAAACGCTTGCAAAAGGAGATCACGGCGATGGCGGAATCCAACACGGCACAGACATTCAAACTCGGCCCGGACGATCTGGCCGGACTGCGTCACGTAGCTCGCTTCACGAGCGACGATCCCAAGCGGCCCATTATGCACTGCGTCTGTCTCGACGCTGGCGGCAGAGTTGTCGCAACGGACGGTTCGCGGCTGCTCAACTGGTCGAGTAAGGGGCTAGCGTCGCTGCCAGCCCCGATGATCTTAGATTCGCTGCGCCCTGAAATGATCCCGGAGACTGACTCGGCGACGTTGATTCTCGAAGAGGAGTCGGCCACGTTGCAGACTGCGGACGGTCGCAGGATGACGTTCCCTGCAACTCCCGGACCGTACCTCAAGTATCAAGAGGCCGTTGGCATTCCCGGTCCGATCTCAGCGGTCGTGCGCAGCGAGAGTCTGATGGCCTGCTTGGAGGAGATTGAGCCGTTCCTCAGAGACCGCCACGAACTGGGGAAAAGCGGCTGGGAGTACATGCCTCGCGTACAGATGCGGGTATCGAGTACAGAGGGGAGACTGGCGTTGCGAACGACGCGGGATCAGTGGTTCAGTCGGACCGAGGAAGATGCGGACGACCTGTACTGTGACTACTTCCCGGACTGGGAGTATTCCGCGAGTTGCCCTGCTGATGTGACGAATAGCGAGGACGGAAGATCATTCCGCGCCGCTCTCTATCACGACTTTCTCAAAACGATTGTGGAGGCTCTGAAAGACACCGCAGAGGAGAT
>JAJEEZ010000293.1:0-2718 GCA_022820705.1 Candidatus Latescibacterota bacterium
TCCCTGCAACTCCACTTCATCCCCTCCAGCGTCAGCGAGGACGAGACCTCAAGAGAGGAACGCCTCGCCGTGTACGGCAGCGAAGGCAAGGACGCGACCTGCTGAAGATTATTCATCGACTTCAACGTTCTTTCTGTCTTCGCCAGTGCTTTTGTCGCACCAGCGGCATCCAGCCAAATCGCTGGTAAAACCTTCCCGCGCCCGCTTTTTCGTCTTTATTCCCTCCGATAGATTGTTAGCTTCCAAAAGACGCGCACGTAGTTGCTAACCTTTGCCACCCCCAAAATCCCGGTACGCGCGGCTGGCCGTGGGCACAGTCTGTCCCTGGTACTTGCTACCCAGCCCCGGCGAACCGTAGGGGCTGTCCGCTGGCGTCGCTAGCTGCAGGAACGAGAGCTGCCCTATCTTCATGCCCTGATACAACGTGATAGGCAGGTTCGCCACATTGCTCAGCTCCAGCGTCAGATGGCCCTTCCAGCCGGGATCCACATACCCCGCAGTCGAGTGAATCAGCAGCCCAATGCGCCCCAGCGAACTCTTGCCCTCCAGCCGCGCCACCAGATCGTCTGGCAGCCCTATCGTCTCAAGGGTGCTGCCCAGCACGAACTCGCCCGGATGCAACATAAACGGCTGCTCGCCAATCTCCTCCATTTCCGTCAAGTCGCTCAAGTCCTCGTGCACGTCGATGAATGGGCGGCGCGAGTTGCGGAATACGAGAATGTGCTTGTCGAGATGAACATCAACGCTGGCCGGCTGAATGCACCCCTCCCCCAACGGCTCGACGACGATTTTGCCTTCTGCCAGTAGCGTCTTGATTACGCGGTCACTGAGAACCATTTTTCCTCCAGACTCTTTTCGTCCATAATCGATTTTAGCAACACAAAAGATTTATGCCATCTTAAATAAGCGGTCACTCCATTCTCCGCAAAATTCGCTACAACTCCCAAAAGAAAGAAAACAAATGACCAATGATTGGCTCACGGGAATTTATCTGACTACGGGTGAGGTCCTCAAATACCCCGATTACGTCGAGCGGCTGCGCGATGAGATCGGTCTGAATACGGTGGTTCTCTCCTTTACAGGCCAGCTATCAGAAGAGGTGCTCGCCCTCAGTCCCTATGGGGGACGTACCCCGACAGAAGCGGAACTGAGCAAACTCGTTATACGACATTTCGATGGTCGGCCCGTAGATCCGAGGGAATACCAGCAGGCCCAAGCCCTGTGCGGTCCCGGCGTTGCGGCCCAAGGCGACGACGAAGCGTTCAGAAGGGCTGTGGGGCAACTAAAGGAGGCCGGCCTGAACGTGTGGACGTACGGAGGAGCTTGGACGATCCGCCGCCTCATGTTCTGTCCATCGCGGCAGGATGTGCAAGACTGGATCGAGGCCGTGTGCGTGTATTGGGTGACCCAGTACGATCTCGACGCACTCGACATCACTCACTTCCGCTATCCAATGGGCAGTTTTCCCCTAGGGCTTTTTGGCTGCACCTGTTCTTCTTGCACCGCCGCCGCCCAAGAGCTCGGTTACGACATGGGAGCGATGGTCGAGGACTTGCAGCGCGCCCGGGAGGGCCTGCGCCAGCTCGACGGTACCCGCCTCGGCGAGGTAGTCCGTCTTGGGCTTGGCTTCTTCGATGTGGTCCACGCTCTCGGCTTGGGATCGGGAGTACTCGACTGGGTCCGCTTCCGCTGTGACCTCGTCGTCCGCAATCTGGCGCGCTTTCGGAAGGCAGTGCACGCGGCGGCCCCCGACAAGGCCTTTGGCACCGACACCTACCCCGCCTCCATGGCACTGACGGCGGGCCACGATTACCGGCGCTGGGGTGAGATGGCCGATTTTGCCAGCCCGCTGGTGTCCCACATTTCCGCCTTTGTCTGCAACACGTTCATCGAGTGGGCCCGCTTTCTGCAGGAGGAAATTCCCAACCTGCGGGAAGAGGATGCCCTGCAGCTTGTCTATCGCTTTACGGGGTACGACGGCATGGGATTGCCAGAAACCATCGCCGCATACGGCGCTGACGAGCCAGCGACGCTGGCCTATCGGATCCCCACGGCCGATTTGGTGTTGCGGGATCTGGTGAAGGCAAAACTGTACCTACCGGCGGACATGCCTTCCTATCCGATTATCCACGGAGAGGGTTGGCCACCAGAGGCAATCGACCGCATCGTCAGCGAAGCGCGGCGGCTGGGGCACAATGGTATCGTATGGCAGGGCACTGCCGAACTGATGGAGTACGACTTCAAGCGCTGAGAAGGTGCGGCAAATCATTGGCCCGCATTTGTGCAAGGCCCAAATCGTCGAAAAGTGCACAATGCGGCCTTGACAGGGTTAGAAGCTATCGCTTTCATACGGCCTAACAGGCTGCCACAAAAACCCGCCGGCACCATGCGCGCCATGCCATGCGTCGGCGGGTTTGGCTTTTGTAAAACCAACATCAGGAGGACGATCATGCTCATAGCCACCAGCAACGAAGTCTTCACTTTGGAGGATGGCACGCCCACGCAATGCTTGGCCATTGATGGCATCCGCTGCCTAGACGAGGGCGTCCACTGTTCCGCCATTGGCCTAGCCGACGGCCAAGTAGTCGTCTTAGCCAATGGTCAAGCTCAACCGCAGGCCACTGGCATCGGCGATCCAGTGGAGTGCATCGCTCTGCTGTCCGAAGAGCCGCTGCAAGTGCTGTTGGGCACCGAGCCACCCCACGTGTACTGTCTCGA
>JAJEEZ010000098.1:0-6989 GCA_022820705.1 Candidatus Latescibacterota bacterium
TTCTCCTCGCCGGCGGTACCAAGGGCAAGCGCCACGCCCTTGCTCATTCTCGGCTCATGCTGCACCAGCCCTGGGGAGGCGTCCGCGGCCAAGCGGCCGACATCGAAATCCACGCCCGCGAAATCGTCGAATGGCGCGACCGGCTCAACCAGATCTTAGTCCAAGATACCGGCCAGCCGCTCGAGCGCATCGAGCTGGTCACCGAACGCGATTATTTTCTGTCGCCCGCAGAGGCAATCGACTTCGGCCTAATTGATGGACTGCTAGCGTCCGAAACAGAGCTAGCCGCCCTCGCCGACTAATCCCCCAGCGGAAAGGCGACCACCTCGCCTAAGCAAGACGCTCCGGCAACGATCATAACCAACCGGTCCAATCCCAGGGCCACGCCACCAGCCGGTGGAATGCCCCGCTCCATAGCTGCGAGAAATGCCTCGTCGGCTGGTGCGCCCCCCGGTCGCGCGCCCCGCGCAAAGCGCTCGCGCTGTTGGGCTGGGTCGTTTAACTCTGTATAGCCGTTTGACAACTCCACTCCCCCCAAATACGCTTCCGTCCTCTCTGCTATGGCCGAATCACCTTCTTTTAGTTTGGCCAATGCGGCCAATTGTCGGGGATAATCGAAAAGGTGGATAGCTCCTAGTTTGGCCAGTTCTGGCTCGACTCTCTCCAGCAGAATTTTGTGATATAGGTCCTCCCAACTATCCTCTCGTCTAGCGCTGCCATAGCCCAAGGCACGCGCACGGCGAAAAAGCGATTCCGCATCTGTACAGGCATCTAAATCGACTGCGGCCCAGCGCACAAAAGCATTGCGGACGCTGAGCCGCTCCCACGGCGGCTGCAAGTCGATCTCGCGCCCTGCTCGGACCACGCTCGACCGCCCCAAGACGCTTTTCGCCACATGCGAAACCAAATCCTCGACATCGGCCATGATTTCCTCGTAACTGGCGTACGCCCGATACCATTCGATTAGGGTAAACTCGGGATTGTGTTGCGGCCCCATCTCCCCATTGCGGTACGAGCGGCTGATTTGGTAAATCCGCTCAAAACCTACCCCTAGCAATCGCTTCATGTACAGTTCGGGCGAGGGGGCGAGGTAAAACTGCTTTTGCGCCTTGTCACCCTGGTACTCAGTGGCGAAGAGCTGGATGTGTTCCTCTTGCGCCGAGGCGCAGACCAACGTGGGCGTCTCCACCGCGAGAAAGTCCGCGTCCTTGAAAAAATCGCGGACGGCGTCTAATACCGCGGCCCGCACCCACATATTCGCCCACAGTCCGTTGGCGTGGAACCGCGACCAATCTCCTTGGTGCCATACTGCACTGCTGGGGGCTAATAATCGAACTTGAGTAGCGCCTATAATACCTTCTTCTACAATACCATACAGCTCAACTATATCACCAGATTTTATCTCTACTACCCGCTCTTTCGCAACGAAATCCATCTCTCCACTTTCGTCTGCGATCCTCCCCCGACCTGCGGCAAAGTGGAGAAGCCGCCCTCGCACGGCCACTTCCCCAGTCGTGGTGGGCGCTGTGGCCACAGGCTGGTGTCGCCACAGCACCCGCGATGGATAATATCTAGCGTGCATGGCACTTTTCTCACAAAAAACCCTTCTCCTCCAGCGAACGCGCTAGTAGAGAAGGGACCTAGTTAAGCTCAACGCCCGGTTTGGAAATCAAGCCCGCTTCTTGTTGTACACGAAGGTGGGCGGGGCCTTTTTTTCGATAAATTCCTTGGTAATGACGCATTCGGCGATGTCGTCTCGGGCTGGGAGCTCAAACATGATTTCAAACATGACGGTCTCTAAAACTGCCCGCAGACCACGCGCACCCATTTCCTTTTCTTGGGTTAGTTCGACGACCTTGTACAGCGCTTCCTCCTCAAACCGCAGTGCAATACCGTCCATCTCAAACAGTTTCTGATACTGTTTGACGAGTGCGTTCCGCGGTTTGAGCAGGATGTCCATTAGCACCTGATCGCTCAGGGGATGCAAGACGCCCACCACTGGCAAGCGGCCAATCAGCTCGGGAATCAGGCCGTACTGGATCAATTCCTCAGGTTCGACCCGCGCCAACAGATTGGCCCCGCTCACTTCCTCGTGGTCGTCGAGGGAACTGCCAAAGCCCATGGACTTGGTTCCGATGCGCTGGCTGATAATTCTATCTAGCCCATCGAAAGCCCCTCCACAGATAAAGAGAATGTTTTTGGTGTTTATTTGCACCAAAGGCTGTTCGGGATGCTTGCGCCCTCCCTTAGGAGGCACCCCTGAGACGGTTCCCTCTAAGATCTTAAGGAGCTCCTGTTGAACGCCTTCGCCTGAAACGTCGCGAGTTATGGAGGGATTACCGGATTTGCGGGCGACTTTGTCTAGCTCGTCGATAAACAAAATCCCGCGCTCGGCTTGTTTGACATCGTAATCCGCAGCTTGGAGGAGCCGCACGAGGATATTTTCCACGTCCTCGCCTACATACCCGGCCTCAGTAAGGACCGTAGCATCGACGATTGCGAAGGGCACTTGTAATATGCGCGCCAACGTCTCCGCCAAAAGCGTCTTGCCCACTCCGGTGGGACCGATAAGCAGGATATTGCTCTTGCTGAGCTGGACATCCCCAGCACCGGAATGCACCCGCTTGTAGTGGTTGTACACGGCGACCGAAAGCGCCTTTTTAGCGCGTTCTTGGCCGATAATATGAGCGTCGAGATGGGCCTTTATTTCGGCCGGTTTGGGCAAAGGACGGCCATTGAGACTAGGCTCGTGCTTATCGTCCTCTGACAGCCTCTCATTGCACAAGCCGATGCATTCACTGCATATATACACTGAGGGACCCTGAATGATCTTCTCGACTTGGTCGCCCCCCTTGCCGCAGAACGAACAGGCTATATCGGACGTTTTTTTTCCCATCTTCTCCTACAGCCCGCCCTCGTCGTCTTGGGAGTCCGGAACATTGTCTGCACTCTCAGAGACATCAGAGACATCAGAGACATCGCCGTCGGTGCTTTCGACCTCCTCGGTTTCGTCGGGGGTCTCGGCCGCCTCGACCGAGTCCGCCTCCTCTTCGGCCTTGTCTTGGCCAGCCTTCATCACGTTGATGGCTTGGAATCCCTTGGCGGTGCGAGTCACCATGAACTCAACTTCATCATCTTGGGTCAAAGTCCGGTCCCAAGATGAAATATCGCGCCAGTGGACGAAGACATCGACATGGCTGTCTGTCGAGATAAAACCATATCCCTTATCGTTGTTAAACCACTTGACTATGCCACGAGTCCAGGTGTTTTCCGCTAAGGCGCGGCGTTCGTGCGGCGGGGGACTGCTCTCTGTACTGCCGGGAAGCGGACGAGATGGTTGTTTCTTTCCCTCGCTTTCTAGGACACGGGCGAGCAGGTCTTGCTTGAGCCCTTGGCCACCCTCGGCATCTTGGATTATCCATTCGATAGCTGTCATCACACCGATGACGTAAGGACTATCGTTGCCGTAGAGCTTGCGGGCGTCCCCGATGCGTTGAGCCAATTCGCTCACCGCCGTGCTTTCTAAGTGTATTGAACTACCCAATTATCTATTCCTCCTACCCCTTAAAGGGCCTTAAGTACCTCGTACCAGAGTCGAGATGTAAGGTGTAGTTAAGCAAAATATAGATGGGTTTGTCAACCTATTCCAAGCGGTATTGCTTGACCCCTTCGTAGATGGTTTGGCCGCTTACTTTCGCGATGCCCGTGAGCGGCACGGCGATCAGCATTCCGACGATTCCCATCAACTGGCTTCCCACCATGACGACAAAAAGGACGACCAAAGGGTGCAACTCGACGCTTTTGGCCACCATTGTGGGTTGAATGAGTACATTGTCGATCAGTTGAATGACCAAAAACATGACGATCACTTTGGCCACCATTGCCAAGCCACCGCCGGTAGCCAAGGCTACAATTGAAGAACAGACGATCCCGATCAATGGCCCGAGAAACGGGATTACGTTGGCCAACCCGGCGAGCAGCCCCAAAGGTAGGGCATAATAGACGCCAAGAATGGACAAGCCGCTAATCGCCAGCACCGATACGACGAGGACGGCCAAAATCTGGCCGCGAATGTAATTCCCTATCTGCCTATTGGCTTGGTACATTAGGTTTAGGCACAATTCAAAATAGGCGTTGGGAACCAGTGCCATCAGGCACCGCGTCAAGCGCCGTCCTTCTTTGAGAAAGAAAAAGGCCACAAACGGCACGATCACCACAAAAGTAAGGCCCGAGATCACGCCCTCGATAAACAGCGTAGTGCCTCCCAGCATGGTCCTCATCAGCCGCTCGCCATGCTCCCTAATCAACTCGGCGAGGCGGAAATCGCTCCCCAAATAGGGCTGTAACATGGGCTCAATTTTTGCAGCTCTGGTGCTGGTTTCCGCCAAGATCCTATCGCCGATTTCCACCAAGACGTTGGGATCGGCCTTGCCAAAGCCAATATCGGCACGCGAAAACACAACAGAACCCGACCTACCGGCTTGGCCTCCTACGACCACACCGCCATTGCCGTGGACGCTAATGCGCTGACTGTGTTCATCTTGGCCCTGCGAGTACGCAATCAAGAGCGCGTTTGCAGCCGGTGCTTGGTCCTTGGGTACAAAGCGGAGGAGAAAAGCTAACTCCTCCATGGGGGCGATCTCGAGCGGCCAGCGGTGTTCCTCCCTTAGGACAAACGGCTGGTCCCGAGCATCGTCTTCCCAAGCCATCCCGTGGATGATTAGAGGTTTGTCGCCGGTGTTGGCGATGGTAAAAACCCTATCTACCGTTTCTCCAGCCAGCTTGTCTCCAGCCTTGAATACGCCTAGCCCCAACCCCGCAAAAACGAGCGAAAAGACGAGCAGAGTACTCCAAGCCCGCCCCAATCCCCTTCTCTCCATCCAATCGATGATTGGGTAGAGGACATAGGCCAAGATAAAAGCCAAAACAAAAGGAGTGAGGATGCCGCGAATCTCATATACAAACCATCCGCCGACTACTATGGCTACTAAGGCGAGTACTACTTTAACTTGCCAATTCATCATTGAATACTGCCCGCTCGCCGCGCCCCTTTTAACAGGCGCTCAGAGTCGCGCAACTGCGCCGAGAGTTTCTCTATGACTTCAAGCAGGTCGGTCGAGATGGCTTGCGCCAAGCCTTCGATGATCTTCAAGGCGAGCGGGAGATTGATATCTATGAGTTCGAGTAAGTCGGGGCGGCAAAAAACGAGGAGACTACAAGGTTGGAGGGCGTAAGCTGAAGCGGGGCGCGGCGATTGATCGACAAGGGCTTGGGCACCAAAAAAATTCCCCCGGGTTAAGGTGGCTAGCTGCTTCTCAAACCCATCGTCGCCCATCTGTACGATCCGTATTTGGCCGGAGGCGACGATATACATCCCCATCCCGGGGTCTCCTTGGTTGATAATCGCCTCCCCAGCGCGCCAATCCCGCGGCCCGTAGAGCATTTCTTCTATCTTGTGCAGCTCGCGCCCGCTTAGTTCCTGAAAAATGGGCACTTTCTGCAAGAGCTTGAAGGCAGTAGTCTCTTCATCGTTGCGACCGCTCCTTACGCGCTCTTGCAGACGACGAAAAACATGCCTCCAGAAAGAATCAGACGGCATGTGCTTAAAACTCCTGCTTAGACAGGCAACGCCCCACGCCTCTCGTCTGCACAATTAGACCAAGGAGGCCTCTAGCTTTTCGGTGATTTGCCCTTTGGGGACGGCACCAATGATCTGGTCGGCGACTTTACCCTCCTTGAAAATGAGCAAGGTAGGGATGCTGCGGATGCCGAATTCGGCCGCTGTTTTCTGAGCCGCGTCGACGTCCAATTTGCCCACTTTGGCCCGGCCTTCGTATTCGCTGCTCAATTCTTGGACAATCGGCGCGATCATTCGGCACGGCCCGCACCACGTCGCCCAAAAATCCACGAGCACGGGCTGGCTGGCGTTGAGGACTTCGGCGCTGAAGTTGTCATCGGTTAAGACGATAGGTTCGCTCACGATAGATCATCCTTTGCTTGTTAGTTTATACTTTTCAATATGTTACAAACACAACACCTTGTGTTCCAATTATAGTTGTGGCACTACCCATTGTCAAGTTCAGTGCTTCCTGCACAACTTGGTCACCAGCAAATCTAAAACTAGATGCTCCTGGCGTCGTCCCTGCGATTTCAGACGCCAATCGGCTTCGCTCAAGGCGCTCAACGTCGCCCATAGCCAAGCGGTGGAACGGCGCTGGGCCTGCTCCAAATACCCGGGCAAAAAAAATGGCGCAACTCCCAATTCAGCGGCCATTTTGTCGCGCGGTAGCGACTGGTCTATTAGCCCCTTAGCCTTGAGCAAAAGCTGGAAGTGGCGGGTGACCATGGCTACGGCGCGAGTTGGCTCTTCTCCTTGGCTGAGGAACTGTTGCATCAGCTTTTGCGCTAGCTTGCCCTGTCCTTTGCCGAGAGCATCGGCGAGTTCGAACACGCTAGCCCCGCGCGTGATGCCAGCGACTTGTTCGACCGCAGAGGCGGTGATCGGCTGGCCCACCCCGACAAAACTGACCAACTTTTCTATCTCGCTGACCAATTCGCGCGGCTTGGCCCCTACGTACTGGCTGAGTAGCTGGACGGCCGCAGGCTCGATCAGCACCCCCTGACGCTTGGCGTACCGCTGTATCCACTGCGGAACTTGGTTGTCGTAGGGCAGCCTAAATTCTAGCCCGCAACCCTTGCGTGCCAGTTCGCGAAAGAATTTTCGCCGCATATCGACTTTTTGGCCTACTACTAGGAGGCAACTAGTCTCCACCGACATTGCAAATACGCGCTCCAAGCCGCGACACTGGTCGGTCGTCAGAGCATCGGCATCGCGCAGCACAATCAGCCGACTCTCGGCCATCATGGGATAGGTCTCATAGACTTGAAAAAAATCCAGTACCTCCAAGCGTTCAGCCCTCAGTACGTCGAGATTAAAATCCCGCGTCTGAGCTGGCACCAAAGCTTCGATCATAGACGCGACCAAAGCT
>JAJEEZ010000079.1:0-5641 GCA_022820705.1 Candidatus Latescibacterota bacterium
CAAGGGTCTATGGAAAACGTATTGAACGGTTCCTATCCCCTCGGGCGCTTCCTATACATTTATATGAACAAGGCTCCCGGCCAAGCCATGGATCCGCTAGTGAAAGAATTCTGCAAGTTTATTTTCTCCAAAGAAGGTCAAGAAATCGTCGTCAAAGACGGCTATATGCCCGTGCCGTTTGAAGTAGCACAAGCCGAATTGGCCAAGTTGGATATCTAAGGACGCGAGTGCGTGAGCGAAAAGCCATATAAGCGCGGGATTACGCCGCGAGCGAAAACCTTCGACTGGCTGGCTAGGCGCTTTATCTCCTTTGGCGGCATTGGCATTATCGCCGCTGTCTTGGGGATATTCGTCTTCGTCCTCTCCGAGGCGTGGCCCTTATTTCGCTCCCCAGAGGTAACAGCAGAAAAAACACACCAAGTGGCCGGCCCGTTCGCCATTGGGCTCGATCCCTACTACCAGACCGCTTATGCCGTCGGCCCCCAAGGGGTGGATTTGTTGCGGTTGGACGATGGCCAAGTGATCCGCCGCGAACGGCCAGCCAAGTTGACGGGCCGCGAAGTAACGGCCGCCCAGCGGATGCCAAACGACGTTTTGGCGTTGGGCACGGATGACGGTCATTTGCTAGCGGCGCGGATTCGTTTCCAACTCGATTACAGCAGCGGCCAGCGGCAGGTGGTGCCGCAGTTTGCGGTTGAGCACCTCATCGCAGTCGATCCGACGGGCGAGCCGCTGGTGCAAGTGGCCTTTCGGGAAGGGGACGACGGCCGCTCGGTCGCAGCGGCGATTACGGCGAGCGGCCGTTTGGTGGTGATGATGGCCGAGCAGCAGCAGGGCCTGTTGGGGCCGGGCGAGCGCCAAGCAAGGCAGTACGAGCTAACAGCCGATTTCGACGACTCGACGACTCGACTGAGCGGTTCGGCTGAGCTCACCGTCGAAGCCTCGCCGAAGTCTGAGTTCGCCGAAGTCGGCAAGGCCACGCAGGTACTACTCGACGGTCGCATTCGCCAGTTGCTCGTGGGAACGGATCAGGGGCAAGTGTACGAGTGGCGGCTGGGCGGGGTGGAGCAAGCGCCGGCGTTTGTCGGGCACATTGCCGTCTCAGAGGTCGCGGTCTCAGCGATGGGGTATGCGCTGGGCGAGGTTTCGCTGGTCGTCGGCGACGCGGCTGGCCACGTCAGCACTTGGTTTAAGGTCGAGGAAAATGGGCAGCGCTCGTATCGCAAAATTCACGCCTTTGTTCCCCATGCGGCAGCCGTTACCCACATTGCCGCCTCTGTGCGCGACAAGCAGTTCCTAACGGCCGACGCTGAGGGGACCATAGCCCTGCACCACCTAACCTCAGAGCAGACGGCCTTCCGACTGCGGGACGACTCCCCGGTGACCGCGTTGGTCTTTGCGCCCAAGGCCGACGGCTTTTTGGCCTTGGGCCAAGACGGGAGGTTGCGGCGCTTTGCCCTCGACCATCCCCATCCCGAAATCAGCACTGCCGTACTATTCGGCTCCATCTGGTACGAGGGCTACGGGAGCCGCGAATACGTGTGGCAATCGACCGGCGGCACGGACGAGTTTGAGCCGAAGCTCAGTTTGGTGCCGCTGATTTTGGGCACGGCCAAGGGCACGTTCTACGCCCTGCTCTTTGCGTTGCCGTTGGCCGTTTTAGCGGCGATTTACACGGCCGAATTTGCCTCGCCGCGCGTGCAGACTCTGGTCAAGCCGTCCGTGGAAGTCATGGCCTCGTTGCCGAGCGTCATCTTGGGCTTCTTAGCTGGCTTGTGGCTGGCCCCACTGCTCGAATCGCACTTGTTGGGGACCTTGCTGCTGCTGCCGGCGGTGCCAACCGTGGTCATAGCTGCGGCTTGGGGCTGGCAATACGCTCCAGAGGCTTGGGTGCGCCAAGTGGCGCGGGTGGGGGAGATATATTTGCTCGGCGCGGTGACCCTGCTGGTCGCTTGGTTGGCGTACGCCCTAGGGCCGGTCTTTGAAGACTTGGCTTTCGACGGACACTTCCTGCGCTGGCTGCGGCAAGACGCGGGCGTTGGCTACGACCAGCGCAATTGCTTGGTCGTAGGGTTTGCCATGGGCTTTGCGGTCGTTCCGCTGATCTTCACCATCTGTGAGGACGCGCTTTCTAGCGTGCCCAGTCACTTGCGCGCCGGCTCGCTGGCCTTGGGAGCTACGCCTTGGCAGACGGCGATCAAGGTGGTGTTGCCCATGGCCCTGCCGGGCATTTTCTCGGCCGCTATGATCGGCCTCGGTCGCGCCATTGGGGAAACCATGATCGTGCTGATGGCCACGGGCAATACCCCGATCATGGATTGGAACATTTTCAACGGCATGCGCACCATTTCGGCCAATATCGCCGTGGAACTACCTGAAGCACCGCACCAAGGTACGCTCTACCGAGTGCTCTTTCTCAGCGGCTTGCTGCTGTTTATGGCCACCTTCTTTATCAACTCGCTGGCCGAGATCGTGCGCCAACGCTTGCGGGATAAGTACAATCGACTGTGATGAAATTCTGGCAGCGGGGCGACCCTTTTATCTGGCTTACGGGCGGGGCGTTGGCCCTGTGTTTGGCGATGATCGCCGGCTTGGTGGGGATCATTGTCTATTACGGCGCGGGCGTGTTCTGGCCGCAGGATTTGACCCTGTTGCGCCTCAAAGACGGTCCGCCGGTCATGGGCAAACTGATGGATCGCCAGCCCATTCCCGGGGCCGCAGGGCGCTATCGGGTGCAGCTAAAGGTCGGCAACCGCGACGCGTATGGCCAAGACTTTCGCTGGGTGGATGAAGACGCGATTGCCGAGCGCGAAACGCCGACCGAGGCCGTGGTCTTCGAGCGGATCGAGTGGGGCGATACGCACGGCTTTATCGCAGCTTTATACGCGGAGGAGCGGCTGCTGGCAAAAGGGGAGGGGGTTTGGGAAGTCTTACAGGAACTGCTGGACCAGGTCGGCGAGCTGGACGAGCGCATTCACACCTTGGAGCGCGGCGAGCTGGACAAGCTCAACCGCGCCATAGATGACTTGCGCCTGCAAGAGCGTCGCTTGCAACGCGAGCAAAATGACGCACAACTAGTCGCAAACGAGGTTCGTCGCCAGGCCCTGTGGGATGAGCACGAGGCCCTGTCTGAGCGCTTGGACGAGTTGCGGGAGCAGCAGGAACGCTGGGAGGTGGAAGTCGCGCTGGCCGGGGGTGAGACGCGCCGCGTCGCGGTGGCGGCCATTGTCCGCGCCTATCGCCCCAATTTGATGGGGGTCGGGGCCAAGGTACAGACCTATCTGTCCAAGGGCTGGGAGTTCGTGGCCGGCGAGCCGCGCGAATCCAACACCGAGGGCGGCATCTTCCCCGCGCTGTTTGGCACGGTGATGATGGTGATGCTGATGAGCTTGGCGGCCGTGCCCTTTGGAGTCCTTGCGGCACTCTACCTGCGCGAGTACGCCCGGCAGGGATTTTTGGTGCGCCTCGTGCGCATTGCGGTCAACAACTTGGCGGGCGTGCCTTCTATTGTCTTTGGCATGTTCGGGTTGGGCTTCTTCGTGTATGGCATCGGCGGCAGCATTGACCAGCTCTTTTACGCGGATGCCCTGCCGACGCCCACCTTTGGCACCGGCGGCATTCTCTGGGCCTCGCTGACCTTGGCCCTGCTGACGGTGCCGGTCGTCATCGTTGCCACGGAGGAGAGCTTGGCGGCCGTGCCCCGCGAGATGCGCGAAGGCGCGCTGGCTTTGGGGGCGACCAAATTTCAGATGATTTGGAGCGTGGTACTGCCCAGTGCCCTGCCGGGTATTCTCACGGGCGTCATCTTGGCCACGGCGCGCGGGGCCGGCGAGGTCGCACCGCTAATGATCACTGGCGTCGTTAAGCTAGCGCCGGATTTACCGCTCGATGCATTTGCGCCGTTTTTCCACTTGGAGCGCAAGTTTATGCACTTGGGCTTCCACATCTACGACGTGGGCTTCCAATCGCCAACTGTGGAGGCGGCCCGGCCCATGGTGTACACTACGGCCCTGCTGTTGTTGACTATTGTACTGCTCCTGAACTTGACGGCCATTGTCGTCCGCAACAAATTGCGCAGGAAGTACGCCACCGCGGCCTTTTAGGAGATGCCATGAGCAAGCCTTTAGCCTCGGACCAGGCAAATTCCATCGTCGAGGTGGAAAATCTGAACATGTTCTACGGCGAAACTCAGGCTTTGCACGACATTGACCTGAGTATTCCCGAGCGCGAGGTGACCGCGTTTATCGGGCCTTCGGGCTGCGGTAAATCGACGCTCTTGCGTTGCTTCAATCGCCTCAACGACCTGATCGAATCCGCGCGCATTGAAGGGTCCGTGCGGGTCAGTGGCCGCGACATTTACGCGCCCGATTGCGATGTGATCGACTTGCGGCGGCGGGTGGGCATGGTGTTCCAAAAGTCCAATCCCTTCCCCAAGTCCATCTACGAGAACGTGGCCTACGGTCTGCGCATCGCCGGGGAAAACCGCCGTCGGGTACTCGACGAGGCCGTGGAGAAGAGTTTGAAAGCTGCGGCGCTGTGGGACGAGGTCAAGGACCGGCTCAAGGACAACGCGCTGAGCCTGTCCGGCGGCCAGCAGCAGCGGCTGTGCATCGCGCGCACCCTTGCCGTCGAGCCGGAGGTGGTGCTGATGGATGAGCCGTGCTCGGCGCTGGACCCGATTGCCACTGCGCGGGTCGAGGAGACGATCACCGAACTGAAGTCCGATTACACCATCATCGTCGTCACGCACAATCTGCAACAGGCTGCGCGGATTTCGACCTATACGGCCTTCTACTATCTAGGTTCCTTGATCGAGTTTAACCAGACCGAAGACATGTTTACCAACCCCCGTAACAACCAGACCGAAGACTACGTAACCGGCCGCTTTGGCTGAGGGAGGAAGGTGCCATGGAACGAAGGTTCGACCAGCAATTAGACGAGCTCAAGCAGGACATATTAAAAATGAGCGGGGCCGTCGAGGAGTCCATTGAGCAGGCCGTGCGCGCCCTCGTGGACCGCGACGACGAGCTAGGACAGGCCGTGATTGAGGGGGGAAAGAAGATCGACGATTGGGAAATCGGCATTGAGGAGACCTGCCTGAAGGTGTTTGCGACCCAAGGGCCGATGGCCAGCGACCTGCGGCTGTTGGCCTGCATCCTGAAAATCAACGAAGACCTAGAACGCATCAACGACGAAGCTGTCAACATCGTCCAACGCGCCGAGGTACTCAACAAACTGCCGCTGCTCAAACCGCTGATCGACATCCCGCGCATGTCTGAATTGGCCCAGGGCATGGTCAAGGACGCCCTCGATGCGTTCGTGCGCCGCGATGTGGACTTGGCGCGCGACGTTGGTCAGCGCGATGAGGAACTCGACCTGTTGCGCGATCAGATTTTTCGCGAGCTGCTCACGTACATGCACGCGCCGTCGATTGGGCCGGATACCATCGACCGCGGCATCTACCTGATCTTGGTGTCGCGGCACCTCGAAAGGATCGGCGATCACGCCTCCAACATTGCGGAGAACGTGGCGTTCCTCGTGGAGGGGCGCATCGTGCGGCACCAAAAAGAAGAATGGTGGGAGGAAAAGGACTCATGAACGACAAAATCCTAGTCGTCGAGGACGAGCCCGATATTCTCGC
>JAJEEZ010000521.1:0-6488 GCA_022820705.1 Candidatus Latescibacterota bacterium
CATGAGCGGTGGTTCCATATTGCCGAAAACCACGATGACATGGCAGGATACTACGAGGATGTACTCGATCTTGTTGAGAATCCTGATTTTATCCTCCGGGGGTATCGAGGCTCACTGGTTGCGGCGAGACCCTACGGACGCCAGCGATATTTGATGGTCGTCTATCGACAGGTGTCCTTAGAAGACGGTTTCATTATTACTGCGTACTTCACACGTAAGGTTGATAGAAGGAAGGCTATATGGAAGAAACCCTAACTCCTGACCATGAGCTCGCGCTCGCGCAGGCCGTACCTTTCCTGCTCGATTTTCCCGCCTCGCGTTTTTGGGTGGATTACGACCAAGAGGCGGACGTGCTCTACATCAGCTTTGCACGTCCGCAGCAGGCTACGGATACAGCCCTGACCGATGAGGGCCTCCTGTTGCGCTATCGGGATAGCCAGCTAGTGGGCGTTACAGTGTTGGATGCTTCTACTCGCGTACCAACGTAAATGTAAACTTACAGGACAAGCGGCAACGGCTCGTCGCATAATCGGTTGTAAGTCTTCAAACATATCACCACTGCTGCCCCAGCGGCGTCAGCACCAGTTCATCGACATTGACCCCGCTCGGCTGCGCCAGTACAAAGCACACAGCGTCGGCAACTTCATCGCGGCTCAAGCGACAACGCCGGTCGCCCTCGTGCAACGGCACCGGATCGGGGCTAGCCACCGCACCTAGCGTGATCAAACCGACGTGGACTCCCTGCTCCGCCACCTCCCAGCGCAAACTCTCGCACAGCCCGCGCACCGCGGACTCGACCGCCGCATAGAGCACCGGCTGCCGCGCGCGGATCAGCCCCTGCAAGCCGTTGATATGCAGCATCCTCCCGCCGCTTTGCATCAGCATCGGCAAGGCAGCGCGCGTAATCTGCAACGCGCCATTTACATCCGTATCGACAAAGGTGCGCAGGTCCTCGTAGCTGACCTCGGCAAGCGGCCCCTCCACCCAAGTACCCGCCGCATTGACCAGCGCATCAAGGCTCCCAAACGCCTCCACTGACTCCCGCACCGCAGCTTCGCAATCCGCAACAATCCCCACATCACCCGACACCGCTATCGCGCCGTCCAACTCAGCGGCGATAGCCTGTACCTGCTCCGCACGCCGCGCCATCAACGCAACTCGGTGCCCGGCCGCAGCTAGCCGCCGCGCGATAGTCTCGCCAATGCCAGAACTGGCACCTGTGATAAGTGCATTCACTGTGAGATATCTCCTGATAATCTGTCAATCACTCAGATAAACCTATAAATAACTTGCCCCACGAGCACCTCGCCCCGAGGTTGCCGACGGCCAAGCGCGCCCACTTTCCTCATCGGGCATAGCCTCGGCCGCCCGACCAGACTCGACGTGCCGCTTCAGATCAACCCATCGCTCGAAGCCATACTCGCGGGCAATGACCAATTGGGCGTTTCTCAAGGAGAACTTGGTCTGAAAAATCTCGTCGTCCGTCTGCTCGGACAAATGCGACAAGGTTTGCCTGAGCCGCTGCGCACTCGCGGGGTCGGCAGATCGGTGGCCCTTCAGCAGGCTTTTGGCTTGCTTCTTGAGTTGCTCTAGGTTGGGGTTGGGCGGAAGCGCAGCCGGAGACATACACACTCCTTTCTCAGTGCCTAAGGCCACTCTTCTATATCCCGCTGGGGAATCGGCAAGTTCGTGAGTAATTGGGTAATTTTCCAAGCCCCGGACCTGCGACTCAATCCCCAAAATACATATCGCTTCATGCTATGGATCGCCGAGCCTTTTTCATAGGAGACAGAGACCGTCTCCTGCGTCACGGCCAAGGCCGTCAGCCCATTTTCACCTAGATTGGTGTAAATCACGCGCCGATCGATGGTATAGTTCGCATACGTCAATCGCTTTTTCAGCCAAGCCTCAAATTCCTCGGCGTCGCTGAATGCGATGCGCCACTTAGTTCGGTCCATCAGATAGTAGGCGTCGTAGGCGACGAAGTCCTCATCAACGGCCGCCACTATGGCACCGATGTCTTTGTTTTGCCAAGCCTCGGCTTCCCGCTCCACTATGGCCGCGATGTCCGTCGCGCTCGCCGCGGGGGCAGGTGCTACAGCCGTGGTATCTGCGATATTTTGGAAGACGCTGACAGCGCGCCAGTGGTCATCGTCTTTGGTAAAGGTCCACAGGCGATACATGTCGAGGGACTGGCTATTACCGCTTTGCCGATTGATGACGAGACCAGAGTCCTGAGTAGCGACGATGGCTTTGTCGTTGCGGGCGAGAATAAACAACACCGTGCGGTTGAGATCGTAGCGCCGATGCTCAAAATCAGCGGCCAAGGCTCGAGCCAAGGCCGCTCGGTTTTCGCGGAGCACGGTCCACCCTCGTGGATCCGCCGAATGATGCCCTTCATAGACGACGACGTGATCGGCATAGGCTTGGATGGCTACGTCTGCGTTCCCCCGACGATGGCCGGATTTTTCAGTGCTCAAAACCTGGCGGATCAAGACCGTCTCGGGCGTTTCCGCAGCCCAGACTATACCCCCTAAAAAATTCAGTGCGACGAGGAATGCGATGAATTGGCTTTTTCTTACCGCCGTTCCGTTCTCGGCGGAGGCGGAGACAAAACGGGTGAGGACAGGGTTTGCAGCAGGATGAATCCGGGGGTATCGCTGCATGTGATCTCCCTTCGTTGCGCCTGATGTCCGCGTAGATCAGGCAGAAAAGAGTACACAGCAGGAGATATTCCGAGAGAGGTGGGCTTGGCCCTTTTGGCGGACTAGGGGGCTCCCTTAAAGCACCTATTCCGCAATCAAAAAGAGCAGTACAACCATGTCAAGAATACTTTTCGATGCGACGAAAATTTAGATAAATCTAGTCGTGATTTGCCCCACGAGCGCCTCGCCCCGCGCATAGCGGTCGAGGTTGTCCGCGGCCAGACGCGCTCGCTTGCGCGAGGTGCCGTCGGTCGAACCAGCGGTGTGGGGCATGGCAACCACATTGGGCAATTGGAAAACGGGGGCCGTAGCGTCGGGTGGCTCCTGAGCGAACACATCGAGCCCGGCCCCACTCAGGCGGCCTTCCACCAGAGCCTCGTACAGGGCGTCCTCATCGACAAGCGCCCCTCGCGCCACGTTGATCAAGCACGCGGTTTCCTTCATCAGGCCGATGCGCCGCGCGTCAATAGTGTGCCGAGTTTCCGGCGTCAGATGCAGGTGCAGCGACAGGTAATCGCTCTCGGCCACCACGCGGTCGACGTCCTCGGGGCCGCCGAGAAACTCGGGTTGAATCTCGGCGAGAATTTCCTCTTCAATGGGGCGGATGTCGATGGCCAAGATCCGCAGGCCAAAGGGCTTGGCCCGGCGCGCCAAATCTTGCGCACTCGCGCCAAAACCAATCAGGCCGAGCGTCAGACCCTCCAGCTCGACGCCCGTAGGCACGTACATCTTGCCAGCGTCAAAGTTCCGCCGCGCCTCTCCGTAGCGGTGAGCGTGCATGAGGATGAACATCATCGCACTCTGAGCCAACGCCACGCTGCTGAGCTGCCCAGGGCAATGGGCGAGCAACAGTCCAGTACTGAGAATCCCTTCGACATCGACGTGGTCGAGGCCGGTAGTCTGGACCTGGAGGAATTTGACGCCAGCGTCGGCCGCAGCGGTCAGCAACTCTGGGCTGATATTACCCCCCAAATCGACGATGGCTTCAATGCCCGCCATTTGCGGTGCGGCCGGCTGGGTACGGTCGAAGACGCGGAGATTGTGTCGGGCGCTTACGGCCTTGATCACGTCGGTCGTCCAAGGCGAGGCGATCGCAGCAACTGGGTGGGGCAGAAAAAGAACCTCAAGTCGGCGCATACCTAGTACCCCAAGTCGGCGCGAACGCGCGCCATCTGTTGGCAGCCAGCCGCGAGAAACGGCTCGTCGCCGCCAGCGAGAATCAGCGAGAAGCCGTCGTCTATGGCGCGTTGGATTGACTGCGGGTCGCCAGCCGAGCGATAGACCCCAATGCCAGCGGGCTTACCAGCGCGACGAGCGGCTGCGGCCAGCTCGGCCTGAGCGTCTTGGAAGACGGACCCCTCGTAGTCAAAGGGCACCCCCAGCGAGATCGACAGATCAACCGGACCGATGACGAACGTATCGACGCCCTCGACGGCGAGGATTTCGTCGATATTGGTGACCGCCTCGGCCGTTTCAATCAGCGCGATGAATATCACCAAGTCGTTTATCTCCGCGAAGTACTCGTCAGTGCGCAACCCATACTGGGCCGCCCGATGCGGTCCAAAACCGCGAATGCCAACCGGAGGATAGCGGCAGGCGCGAGCGCCTTCTGCAGCTTGGGCGGCAGTGTTGACGAACGGGGCGAGGATGCCCAGCGCGCCCATGTCGAGGTAGAGGCGGATCTGCTCCTCATCGATGCGCGGCAGGCGGACGATGGGCGTGGCCGGGGTATTGCCGATGGCCTGCAATTGCGCCTGGATGCCAGTGGGGGTTTGCGGCGCGTGCTCCGAGTCGATGATGAGAAAATCAAAACCCGAGTGGCCGCAAAGTTCGGCAATGGCCGGAGAGCCAAAACGAAGCTGGGTACCAAAAGCGGGCTTGCCCGCGGCGAATTGATCTTTGATGCGATTGTGCATGTAGCCTCCTAACAAACGTTACGTACCGTCCTGCTTGTGCGCTAGACGCTCTCCTTCCTTGTCATGCTGAGCGAAGCGAAGCATCCCATACCTAGGGGCTTATGCTTAACATCAGTTCCTAATTCCACGGCAAGGCGTACGAGGGCTTATTGACGAAGCGCTCCATCCCCAAGTCGAGCCGAATCGCCGATCCAGGCTGGAGGCAGACGGTAAAGTGTCGGCCTTCCACTTCTACCGCATGGTCCTCTAGCTGCTCCTGCACGGTCTGCTGATATTGAGTGGCGTGCGAGTGTCCAGCGCCAGCTTCTTCAGCCGAGATGGACCGGCGCTGCTGATAGGCAACGCGGGTGAAACTGTGCTCGCCAAAGGCTCCGGCCTGTAACAAAACCTCGCGCTCTTCTGTCGGATGCAAATTGACCAAGTGCAGGACGGCCCGCTCGTCTGCCAGCGATTCCACCAAGGCAGCCACGTCTAGCGGCAAGCCTGGCCGGCGGCGTTGCGGGTCGAAGTAGCGCAGGCGGGCCATGAGCAGGCCGCCGTTGTACATGAAGAGCGGGGCACCCATCGTCAGTTGCACCAAGCCCTCGACAGTGATGGGATTGCGCACCTGCAGATACCAGTCGCCGTACGTAGCAGGATCTTGCTGGTCGTCGCGCATAAAGGCCAAGCGCTGATATACCTGCGCGTGGTTGTGCCGCAGGATGTCCACCGGGTAGTCCGGGTATTCGCCTCCGAGATACGCAGTCCAAGCCGCTTCGTGGCCGCCGCCGTGCTTGGAAAAGTGCGAGCTTACCTGCCGCCAATTGTCGCTGTCGTGGTTGCGCTGCTGTTGGAGCCGCGCCATGTCCTCCTGCTGCATGCTCATGCACCAGAGGTGCGTCGTGGGATGGGCCTGCATGGGGCTGTACCCGTCCCAGCCTTTGTCGTGGTAGAAGTGCGGCGCGTACAGCGTCTGTCCCCTCATTTCCCCCTGCTGCATCAGCACGTCGATTTGCGAGCGCGGAAAGTCCATGTAGCGCAAGTCGCCGGAGAGCAAGGCCGCGTTTTCCGCGGCCGCAATGCAGGCGTCGCTCAAATGATGCCAGCCGTGCGGCCACGTCCAGCCATAGTACCCGCCGTACCACTTGCCGTCGATGTATTCGCCGATCTGCCCCGAAAGGCCAACGTTGTCGGGCAGGATGCCGTTGTTTTGCCGGGTGCGCTCGATCCAAGCGTTGGTGTATTCCTCGACCCAAGCTCGGTACTTGTCGTCACCGCTGCACAGATAGGCGTTGGTCACCATGCTGGTGGCGGCGAGGTTGCAGGCCACGTCGCCGCGGCTCATGCGCTCGACGAGGGTTTGGCCCATCTTCTCTTCCATGCCCGGCTTTTGCAAATCCTCGACCGTCTCAATGCCGGGAATGTCGTGAAAGGGCAAGGGCCAAGGTTTCCACTGGGCGTAGCGATAGACCGTGTAGTGCTTGTCAAAATTGCGATGCGCCGGTCCCATGCTGCCGTTGTGGGCACAGCGGATGAGCTTTCTCTCCGCGTCGTAATTGGGAGCTTCGGGGTCTTCGTTGAGATAGAATCCCGCATAGCGCTTGGCGCGCTCGACGTTCTTTTCGGTCGGATCGGCGAGGCACAGCAAATAGAAAAACAAGTACCCCTCGCCTTGGTGCATCCAGTCGTACCCTTGCTCGTATTCTTTGACGACCATGGGATGGCCGTGGCCGCTGTCATAGCGGGTGAACTGTTGGGTGATGCCCTCCCAAGTGCGATGGGAATATTCGAGCACGTGCTCGCCGCCGCCCATCAGATAGAAAAGCGGCCAGTTGTGGAAGCTCTCGTACGCGTCGTCCAAACCATCGATGCTGCTAAAGTCCTCTGT